>JAUILH010000182.1 GCA_030433115.1 Bacteroidia bacterium
TGGCACCGCAAGCCGGGTACATTGCCAAAACACATGTGAATGGTATTGGAGAAACGATGAAAGAGGGCGATCCTGTTATCACAATCATGCCTAATGACTATGAATTGGCAGTGGAATTATTTGTAGAGCCTTTGGACCTTCCGCTTTTGGAAATTGGTCAGAAAGTCCGCATCCAATTTGATGGTTGGCCGGCAATTGTCTTTTCCGGATGGCCCAACACAAGTCATGGTACATACGGTGGAGAGATCTATGCCATTGATCAGCACATTGGACAAAATGGGAAGTATCGAGTTCTGGTGTCTCAAGACCCTGATGATGTTAAGTGGCCTGAAGCATTGCGATATGGCGGTGGTGCCAGTACTATGATTCTCCTTCAGGATGTACCGATTTATTACGAATTATGGCGTAAGATCAATGGTTTCCCACCAGATTTTTATAAAAAAGGAGAACCTGCGAAGGAAGACACAAAGACAAAAAAGAAGTAAATGACTAAACCTTTATTCATATCGGTCATATTCACGCTTTGTAGCTTCTTTTCGAGTGCACAGGATGTCACAAGACTATCTTATGAGGACTTCATAGACATTGTAAAAAAGCACCACCCTGTGAGCATGCAAGCCAACTTACAGGTAGACAAAGGAGAAGCCTATCAAATGAAGGCAAAAGGTGCTTTTGATCCCAAATTAGGTGGTGGACTACAACAAAAATACTACGATGGCAAGCAATATTACCACCTACTGAATGCCGGACTGAAAATACCTACCTGGTTCGGAATTACCGGAAGTGCAGGATACGACCAAACAGAAGGTGATTTTTTAAATCCACAAATGTACTTGCCAAAACAGGGTTTGTGGCATGCTGGGATCACTGTGCCAATTGGAAAAGGATTGGTAATTGACCAACGAAGGGCTGAATTAAAACAAGCTGAGATTTTTCTTAACAGCACTCAAATGGAAAGAAAGATCATTTTGAATACTTTAATTTTAGATGCCTCAATCGCTTATTGGGACTGGTTTAAGGCTTACAATAAAAAACTGGTTTATGAAGAGGCCGTTCAAAATTCCGAAACCCGATTAAAAGGTGTTCTCCAATCAGCCAAATTTGGGGACAAACCGGAGCTGGACACATTAAAGGCCACCATTCAACTTCAGAATATTAAAATCAAACTGCAGGAAGCAAGTCTGGACTACCTTAATAAAAAAGTCCAACTGGAAGTATTCTTGTGGCAAGACGGTTATGTCCCTTTAGAAGTTGATGACAGTACTCAAGCAATTGCTTTGGACGACATCTCTGTATCTCCCGTTGTAATTAATGAAACTGCATTCCTGGATTCTTTGGGCAATTTCCATCCCAAACTCATCATCAATGCCAATAAAATTAAGCAACAGGAAATTGAACAAAAACTCATGCGCGAACAGCTCAAACCAGAGTTAAATGTGAAGTATAACTTCATCAATGAGCCTCAAGGGGCAGACATTTTCAATAACTACTCCATCAACAATTACACTTGGGGGGTTGAGCTCAATTTTCCTATTTTTCTGAGAAAAGAAAGGGCAAACATGAAGCTGGCTCAAATCAAAACCAAAGAGTTGGAGGCTGATATGGCCATAAAAACTGCAGAAATCAGCTACAAAATTAAATCTGCCTTCAATCAATGGCGAAACAGTGTCAACCAAATAGACTTATACAGTCAAACGGTAGACAATTACAAAGACCTTTTGGATGCAGAACAAAGTCTGTTTAACATTGGTGAAGGATCCCTATTCCTTGTCAACTCCAGAGAACGTTCCTATATTGATGCTCAAATTAAGCTGATCGATTACTATGCGATTAACAAAAAGGCTGAGAATTACACGGAATTTAATTTGATGCTAATGGATGAGTAGGCTTATATTTGAGATGTGAGCATTTCACATGACATTATTGACGATCAGGACCACTCCGAAAGAACTGTACTATACTCTCGCACTTCAATTTTCCTGCTAGGCATGATTTTGTCCCCTTTCTGGGGAACATTGATCTATGCTGCCAATTTGAAGTTAACAGGTCAGAGACAAAAAATTGTTGGTGTATTTGTGATGGTCTTCATCATACAATTTGCACTATCATTGCCCCTATTAGGTTTCGATTTCCCAGATCACAAGATATATCCTCCTCTGATTTTCAGTAGACTTTTAACCATGCTATTCCTCCTTTTTCCGGTGTGGAAAGCGCATTTTAAAAATCATCCTCACCAGACCTTGTTTCCATGGCTAAGAGTGACACTTATTGTGGTGGTCTATTTGTTTGTTGAATTGTGCACATATCTATATGGGTTTCATATTCCTTTTGAAACACTGACTAAGGGAATGATGGGCGTGATTTTGGTGAGATTTGGGGTTGGGTTAATTCAAGCAGTTATCAATAAAATTGTAAAAACGTTTGACTAATAAACCATCCATACTGTTTAAAATAATTCGAGTTATCAGCATATTGCCGATCACTGCTTGGCCATTTCTATTCATCGTTTCAATATTTATGTTTGACGACCCAAATGCCAATATGACTGAATCTTGGACTTTTTTTATTTTAATTAACTCCTACCCTTTTTTACTGATTGGGAATTTAATTCTTGGGAACAGAATTCATAGAAAAAACAAACAATTGAGTTATGTCATATTGATCTGGCCCATTATTCTTCTGGTTGTTTTTATGATAATGCTATAAGTGACGTTAATTATATCCCCCTTGCATACATCAAAAGCTATCTCCTCCCTAAATTTTATAGGCACACTCACGAATTCGCATGCAACATAGGCACACAAAAAAAGCCCTCAGTTAAACTGAAGGCTTTTGCGGAGAGACTGGGATTTGAACCCAGGACACGGTTGCCCGTGCACAGCTTAGCAGGCTGCTGCATTACCACTCTGCCACCTCTCCGTGATAATGGATGCAAATGTAGTAATCTGATCAAAATATTTAAAGAAAAAATAAATTAATTCTACATCTCACTCAATATTTCAACATCTAAGGTCTCTTCTCAAGCTAAAGATTATCTTTGTATAACGTGAGAATATTGTTGTGGATATGCGGACTTCTTGGACTTTTTTTATCGGCATGCGTTGAGAAAAGAGACCTCAAAGAAAATGTCTTAGTAGTGCATTTAAATGTCAATCCTAAAAGTCTTCACGTTACCAATGACCAAACCGGTGCCAAGCATTTTATTTTCACAGTAACCCATCAACCGCTCTACCAAATAGACTTGAGGACTATGAAGCCCACCCCTATTCTATTGGAGGGGCTACCTAAAGTATCAGAAGATGGTTTACACTACCACTTCAAACTTAAAGATTATGTGACCTGGGATGATGGCAGCCGACTAACTGCTAAGGATGTGGACTTCACCCTCAAAGTGTACCTCAGTAAATTAACAAATAATCCCAACGTTCGTGAGGTATACAGAGGCGTAATCGACAAGCTCACTTTAGATGAATCCGATCCACTGGCTTTCACCGTAAAAATGCGAGCGGAACACATTGCTAATCCGACTATATTCGGAGAAATGTACATCATGCAGCAATCGATTTGGGATAAAAATTTAGTGCTGGATCAATTGAGTTACGACAATATTTTTGACCACAATTATCAAGCACCCCCGACAGTTATGGCATGGTTCAATCAATTCAACGACAAAAAAAATGGCACCACTGTCAATAAAATCTCAGGACTTGGTCCTTATAAAATGGTGGAATGGAACGACCAGGCCATCATTTGCGAAAGAAAAACCAATTGGTGGGGCGACAGTGATACCAGTCTTTACAATCAGAACAATCCTGACAAAATTATTTTCAGAATCATTCAGGGGATTGATCCGGCAATCAATGCACTTAGAAGAGGACAAATAGACTTTTCTCATAGAATGGGCTCTGCCTCCGTTAAACGTTTGGAACATTCAAGTTTCTTCAAAGAGAATTACGACTACCAATACGTTGGGCAATTTGCCTACAGTTTTGTTTGCCTGAACACCAAACCAGATGGGGTTAAACAAAAAAAGTTCTTCGATGATAAAAAAGTTAGAAAAGCCCTTGCCCACCTCACTCCTGTGGATGAAATCATTGAAGTATTCCTGGAAGGCAATGGAGAACGCCAATGCGCCAACATCATGCCCGCAAAACCTTATTACAATCACGACTTGAAACCAATTGAATACGATATTGAGGCAGCCGAAAAGCTGTTGGATGAAGCCGGTTGGAAAGATACTGACAACGATCACATTCGCGACAAGGTGATAGATGGTGTTAAAACACCCTTTAAATTCAAACTGAGCTATATCAATGCAGAACCCTACAGCGATATGGCACTCATGATTATCAACTCTTATAAAAAAGCCGGGATTCAGGTTGAGGGAGACGGTAAAGACATTCAAAATCTGATTAGAAGTGCACAAATGCATGAATTTGATGCTTTTCTGGCCAGTTTGGTTGGTGATGCCAAATATGATGATCCCTCTCAACTCTGGAAATCTGAAAGTTGGGCAAATCACGGATTCAACTTTTCAGGATTTGGAAACGCACAAACAGATTCATTGATTGATCATATCAATCGTCAAACCGATCCTGATCAATATGCCAAAGCTATCAAGAATTTTCAAAGCATTTTACATGAAGAATTGCCATTCATTTTCATGTACCAACAGAACAAATATGTGGTGCTGCATCAAAGGTTTTCACACGATGGATTCTTTGCTGAAAAACCAGGCGCAGTGCTTCAGGCCTTTAGTTTAAACGGTCATACCAACAAGTCCATTGAATAAGCTCAGTCACATATCAGTTTTTTTGGTCCATGCAGTTATCTGTACAGCTTTAACTGACCTATTCTTAATCCGAGAATTGTCGTTTATTGAGATCTTGATTGGAGCAGGACTAGTAGGTATTTTCATTATTTTATTTTGGCTCATCCAGAAGGTTCAATTTAAACAATCATTCATAACGGGAATCTATCATGCGGCTTATGCTTTTGTGTTTGCCAATATTGCACAATTGGGGGCTTTTCCACTGGTTGCAGCAACCGCCGGGATGATTGGCATGTGCTACTTTTGGGTTTACAGACCTCCCTTGGCACGATATATTAGTAAGCGTGTACTGATATTCGTTCCAACATTTTTGCTGGTCAGTTTTGCAGCGTTTTACATCAGTCAACAATCTCCAACCGATCCTGTTGATAGCATGGATGCTTCATTTGATGGCAGCAGCGGATTTCAAAAGAACAATTCTACCCTGGAGGCAAAAGATGACTTAAGAGAACGTTTGGGACTTAACAAACCTGGATTTTACTTCTCTATTAGAACATTGGCAGATTGCGATACACTTCATAAGGTCAAAAACAAAATGCATCAAGATAACCTGGCACATTTGACCAGAAAATATGGTAACTGGGAAGACATTGCCAATTATTATGAAAGTGTTCAAAAAGGACTGAACAAAGCGCTGCAGATCGATCCACAGAACATTTTTGATGTGCATTCCGATTTCAATTCAGATGAAATTGTAGTGGATACAGTGAGACTTTGTAAGCTCAATAAACATGCGTTGGTGTATATTGATTCCACACACATCAACGATTTGAAATCCTTTCATGATTCTGCCTGGATGGAATTTAACATAAACAGCATTTTATCGAATCAATACTTGAGTTCATTAAGTTTTGAAGACCTTATTGCTCAGTCTCAGCTTAAATCAGATTGTCTTTACATTACTAATGAAAATGAAGTGCACTCTATAGCCGCTATTTGGACCATCAAAGATACCTTAATCAAAGCATTTAAATTCAGACCAGACTCCACAATTTCAGGAGAATGGAGCCTGGATCACATAACAAACACTAAAAATTCTCTGGTCAATGCACATCACGTTCTTCTTAGCACCAGCTTTGATAAAACCATTTCCATTCAGTCGCAAATCATAGACTCCTTAATTACTGAAAATGAATTTTTGAGCGAGCATAAAACCAGCACAGAGAAGATCAGTGTTGCGTATAAGAACATGGTATCAAATTCCTCTGTTTGGAAAAACTACGTACCATCCATTTCATGGAATGGTCTAAGTAATCAATATCATGCATGGTTGTTTGGTACCCGACCGTGGTTTGGCGGTGATAAATCCGGTTCTCCAGGTTTGTTAAGAGGAGATTTTGGCTACTCCTACATTGATGGAAGACCTGTTAAAACAGAGCTCTGGCGAAAATTTAAAATGTCCTTCGAACTGGTATTCATATCTATACTTTTGGCTTATCTGATCAGTATTCCTATTGGCATTTACTCGGCTTACAAAAGAGGTTCATGGTTCGACAAGGGGTCGGCTCTAATCCTATTTATTTTGTATTCAATGCCCAACTTCTTTGTTGGTCTACTGTTGATCAATTGGTTTGCCAATCCCGATCATTTCGAATGGTTCTACTCTGCTGGAAGTCGCCCTACGGATATCACAGATGCCACATACTATGGAGAACTCTCTTACTGGGAGCGTTTGCAGATGAGCTGGCCGTATATGGTTTTACCCATAGTCACCTACACCTATGCAAGTTTCGCATTTATTAGTCGGGTAATGCGTGTTGGCATGCTTGAAACTTTAGAACAGGATTATATTCGTACCGCTCGAGCCAAAGGTTTATCGGAGCGCCGAGTAATTTTGAAACACGCCTTAAAGA
>JAUILH010000183.1 GCA_030433115.1 Bacteroidia bacterium
GTGGTTGGTCGACCTGAGTCTGCGACCATGCCGTTGCCATCAATGCCACGTTTTTTAAGTAAATTCTGAAAAATCTGACCATTGTCATCATCTCCAACCACACCTATTAAACTGGTTTGAACTCCAAGCGCAACCAAATTTAAGCCCACATTGGCAGCGCCCCCTAAACGATTCTCTTTTTTGTGGACATTCACAATTGGAACAGGCGCTTCCGGAGAAATTCGATCTACCTTTCCTATCAAGTAGGCGTCAATCATGATGTCGCCCACCACGAGTACCTTCAATTCATTGAATCCTTCAAAAACCTGTTCTATTCGTTCTTTTGTCACTAAGCTAATTTTGAAATGGCAGTTTTGATTCTTTGGGTAGCTGTTTTCAATTCCTCGTCTGAAGCGGCATAAGATATTCTGAAATAGCCAGGTGCACCAAAAGCATCTCCGGTTACTACAGCCACAAGCCCTTCTTCCAGCAGATACATGCACAAATCATCAGAATTGTTGATGGTTTTTCCATTGTAAGACTTCCCAAATAGAGCACTTACCTCAGGAAATATATAAAAAGCACCTTCAGGTTCGTTCACTTTGAATCCATCGATGGTCTTAAGTTCGCTGAGCATAAAATCTCGTCGTTTTAAGAATTGTGCACGCATATCATGTGTCACACTGGGGTCAACAGACACTGCCGCCAAAGCAGCACGCTGGGCAATACTGGATGCGCCAGATGTGAATTGTCCCTGCATTTTGATGCAAGCTTCTGCGATTGGTTTGGGAGCTCCCATGTAGCCAATTCTCCACCCCGTCATGGCAAATGCCTTTGACACACCGTTGATAGTCACAACCTGTTCAAATATGCCTTCATAATTGGCTAAACTATAGTGCTGACCAATGAAGTTGATGTGCTCATAAATCTCATCTGACACTACGAAGAAATGTGGGTTTTTGGCAATGACTTTCGCCATGTCTCGCAACTCAGATTCAGAATAAACAGAACCGGTAGGGTTACATGGACTGGAGAAAATCATCAATTTAGTATTGCTGGTAATGTTAGCTTCCAGTAACTCGGCGGTCATTTTAAAATCGTCTTCAATACTCGTGCGAATAATTTTAGGAATACCTCCGGCCAGCTTCACAATCTCTTCATAGGTGACCCAAAACGGGGCGGGCAACAAAACTTCTTCTCCCGGGTTGACTAAAGACAGAACCACATTGGCAATGGCTTGTTTGGCACCGGTGCTCACCTGAATTTGAGACACATCATAATCCAAACCATTGTCTCTTTTAAACTTATGACAGATGGCTTCTCTTAAATCTAAATAGCCTGGTACTGGCATGTATTTAGAATAGTTGTTGTCAATGGCTTTATGAGCAGCTTCCTTAACGAAATCGGGCGTATTGAAATCAGGTTCTCCCAATGCCAAACTGATGACATCCAATCCTTGATTTTTGAGCTCTCTGCTCTTTTGAGCCATGGCAATGGTAGCGGACTCAGATAAACGATTAATTCTATCAGATATCATGCGTTCTGTCAAATAGTTTATACAAAGCTATAAAATACGGGATAAGAAGGCATGAGAATAGTCGTAAATATGATCTAATCGGTTCCTTTATGTACCTTTATTAAAAATTGACATTTATATTTACGAATCTCAATTGTAATAAGTTTGAACTATGGATATTGAACACGTGTTATTGGTAGTGCTGTTGGTGGCTATTCCAGGGGCTTTGGTTTTGTTGGCTAATCAGATGCTATTGAAGCGCTTTTTTGAAAAGGAATATGGCGAGAAAGTGAGTGAGCTTAAAAAGATGTCTTCCCAAAAAACTTTACCCTTGAGGCTTCAGGCAGTAGAACGTTTGGTTCTATATCTTGAGCGGATCAACCCAACTAACAGTGTTTTAGCAACCTATAAACCTGGAATGAGTGCCAAGCTGATGCAGAATGAATTGGTGAATCAGATTAGATCAGAGTTTGAACACAACATGGCTCAGCAAGTGTATGTTGGAGACGATTCATGGGAAGCTTTGAAAAGCGCTAAAGAGGAAACCATTAAGCTCATCAATATTTCGTCTAAAGAAGCAGGACCTGATGCATCTGCATTGGACATGAGTAATAAGTTATTTGAGTTAATGGGACAGTTGAAGGAGGCACCTTCGGATACGGCTGCTCGCATTTTGAAGCGTGAGGCGAGGAGATTGTTTTAGGAATCTGATTTGTTCTCTGCATGGAAGAAGGTGTTGAAATAACTTCTGAAGAAGACCTGCTGAAATTATTGAATAAACTGATTTACAGGCGTCACAAGGATAAACCAAGTCATTTGGTGATGCTTGAATTCAAATCGGCTCCTGTTAGCAATTTTCAAATTGAAGAGTTTGTCAGGAGTATTCAAAGTCGATTAAATACTCTTAAATTGGGTGTTCTTGACATTTACGGAATTGATGAAGACGGCACAGGTGGTCGGTTTTTTATTAAATGTCCGGATCACGAGGATGGCAGAAAGGCATTTGATCAGATAAAACCTATACTTGACATAACGGCATTTTTTGTGAATGGCCGTGCTAAGGTGAAGTTGCTTGCAGAAGACGGTTCATATTACTCCGAAGATGTTGAAATTAATCCGAATTTTGAAGCTGAGATAGAAGATAATGATCCTGATCTACCGCTTCCCGAAGGGGTTCCAGATTATTCTAATGGTAAATCGGGAGGGGGGTGTCTTGGACCTCTATTGGTAGTATTGACAATGGTTTTGATTTGGCACCTTATTTAATCAACTGATCCAAAAACTGGTAGTTGATGAAAAAGCCTTCTCGTAAATCAATAATTTTCCCGTTGCGAACCAAATATCCTTTTGGAACACGGCCCAAAGTGAGGTCGTAAAAGTCTTGAATGTGTTCCAGGTTCTGATATTTCAAATCGGCTCCAGTAAGTTCTATAAATTCATCCACATTATTTTGAGACGCATTGAAAATCATGTAGACTGGAATGGTTTCATGACCATGAACTGTAGCAGCCAATAAAGTCGCTGTTTGCTCGCAAGTTCCACAACCGGTACTAAATACAAATACGGCATATTCTTGTGGTAATTCCTCCAGGAAAATATTGTTGAAACGATCGTGTGTGGCTTTTTCGGGCACTGCTTGCTGTTGTGTGCCGAAATCAGTGTCGTACAGAGGGAAGTCTGCCATTGAGATTGCAAAAAGAGGTAGGAAAAGAAAGTACACAAAAATGGGTACTTTCTTTTGGTCGTTTCGGATGCCTAGTTGAATGCCCGCACAAATAATCATCAAAATTAAAAGATAGGCATGTGACCCCAGCCACATATCGCTGCTATCAAAAGCATTGATAAGGGGGTGTTTGAATTTCAATTCATTGTCATCAACTTGTGTGTAGTTCAATAGATCCAGAGCAAATAAGAATAGTATGCTGACAATTAAACCTAGAAAGCCCTTTTTGCCCCTGAAATTTAAAGCAAGTAGAATTGCAGGTATTGAGATGAAACCGGGAAGTAGAAACACAAGCAGGCGGCCAAATTGCCAGGAAGTACCCCCAGATTCTACCAGATAAATGGTGGCTTCTTTTTGATTCAGGATGAGTCCCGTTGCTGATAACAAGAGTCCTAATACCAATGCTATTTTACTGATTCTATTGAGCATGTTTGATGACATTGATCAATTTAGTGGCGGCTCCAAATGGACTTAGTTGTCCGGCTAATACCTGCTGTTCAAGCGACTTGAATTCTCCGGCCAATTCTTTTGAGTTCAGTATTTGATCCTGGATGAGGTCATTCACTGCTTCTCTGAACCAGAAAATATTCTGCTCTTGTCGATTGTTTTGAATGCTGTCTGATAAATTGTCGAAATAGTTGTTGAGGACATCTGAAATCTCTTCAATGCCATTTTTATTGAGGGCAGAACAGGTGCTCACTGCGGTTACCCAACCATTATCTCTGGGGGGGAATAAATGAACAGCTCTACCATAAGTCACTTTCGCTTTTTGTGCCATGCTCACGTTGTTGCCATCTGCTTTGTTGATGACAATTTGATCTGCCAGTTCCATAATGCCTCTTTTGATGCCTTGAAGTTCGTCTCCGGCACCAGCCAACATCAACAACAAGAAAAAGTCTACCATGGAATGTACCATTGTTTCGCTTTGACCAACCCCAACAGTTTCTACCAGAATAATATCAAATCCTGCAGCTTCACACAACAAAATGGTTTCTCTGGTTCGGGCAGCCACACCTCCCAGAACGCTCCCGGCAGGTGAAGGACGAATGTATGCTTGAGGGTGAGCTGAGAGCTCTTCCATTCTGGTTTTATCTCCTAAAATGCTGCCTTTGGATATCTGGCTGCTTGGGTCTATGGCAAGCACGGCAATTTTATGGTCCCGATTGATCAGTTCCAGACCGAAAGCTTCAATGAATGTGCTTTTGCCAACTCCCGGAACGCCTGTAATTCCTATTCGTCTGGCATTTCCTGTTTTGGGCATAACTGCGTCCAGGATGTTTAATCCGGCAGACCGTTTATCAGCAGATGTACTTTCCAGTAATGTAATAGCCGTTGACAAGTCAGAGATTTTACCATCACAAAGTCCCGATACGATTTTATCAACGTTCAGTTGATTTTGTCGTCGAGTTTTGAGCTTCTCTATGGATTGCTTAATGGCGTTTTGTCTGTCCACAAAGCGAATTTAATGATAAAAGCAGATCACTACTCCTCATTGTCCTCAGAATCCTCAGATTCTTCTGAGTCTTCTTTATCAGATGGTGCTGTAGCACCTTCTGTTCCCCAGGTGAGGTCGCCAGCCTGATAAAAGTCGAACCATTCTTCATCTGCCATGTCTTTGAGGAGCTTAAAAGCATTTTCACCGTAGAAGTATTCAGCTTGAGATTGGACATTGTAGAATTTTTTCAAAAAAGCGGCTTGTTTTCCGTCAAAACTATAATCGCCATTCGACCAGCCAAAAGCGCCATGTTCGTAAGGATGTTTTTTGTAGCGAATTTTCCAGAGGTTGTCTAAACCGTAGCAGTCGTGGCTGACATACACCTTCTTGCCATACTCGTAATAATCAGCGTCATAATTGATCCAGCAACTGTCTACTTCATATTTGATGAACAGGTTTTCAAGTTCCGGATTTGCCGGATTCATTTTAATGCCACCCGCATACTGCACAAACTTTTCCCTGCTGAGTGGTGTTGATCCTACTACTTTGCCATCTTTTACCTGAATTAGGCCGAAGGACACCAGGTCTCCCGAAAAATTTGGCATTAGATTAAAACCTAGGTGATATTCGATGGATTGATCACCTCCTTGTGCGTTTCCAAGAAATACAGCACACATCAGACTCAAAGCAAGCAGTATTCTTTTATTCATTGGGTTAAGTTTTCTTGTGGTATTCATGAATGTATAACGCGTCATGTCTTCTTTTTTATAATGAAGTAGAGTATGGTAATCAAAAAAAGTACCAATACTACCGTTAACCAGATATTCTGGAATAGAAATATACCGACTGCAATTGTTGGAATGAACAGAATGCTCAGCAAATGCGCTATTCCGCGATATTTCTTGTCGTTAAAAATAGTATATAATTTCTGGTGTAACAACTGCATCCAAGGTCTTGTCGAATTCGTTGAGGTCCTTAATTTCAGTAACCGGATCGAAAAGAGAGAGTCCAATGCTTAAGCAATCCGGTCTCAACTGGGCTAAAAAACGATCGTAAAAGCCTTTACCATATCCAACACGATAGCCTTTTAAGTCAAAAGTCAACAAGGGAACAAGGACCACATCAATGTCTAATGGAGTAAGGGGCTGTCCACCAAGAGGTTCTGGTATGTCCCAGTCATTATTGACGATTTCCAGATCACTTGAGAACAAGACATGTGTCATTGAATTGGTTTCAAAATTGGATTGAGACAAGGCCCAGTGGGTGTCAGAATCCTGTAGTAGGGGAGTGGTGTCGATTTCCTGAAGTCGTTGAATGGGCAGGAAAGTATGTACGACCTTGTTCCTTAGATCAAACTCTGTTCTGAGTTGGAGCAGTACCTTAGCTTCTCGGTTGAGTTTTTCTTCTGAGCTGAGCGCTCTCCGTGCCAATTTACTCAGTCGTCTGAGGTCTTGTTTGAACGCCATTTATAAACCAGGAATGTTGGGCATGAATCCTCTGGCGGCCCCGTTCATTTCTGTTTCGTTGACGTTGTTGGCTTTTTCCAAAGCCCTTGAAAAGGCCAAAGAAATGAGGTCTTCTAATGCTTCTGTGTCGCCAGCTAATTCAGGACTGATTTGTATTGATTTTAAGTCGCGATTACCTGTGAGCAGGACTTTTACCAGTCCAGATTCGGCTTCACCTTCTACCGTAATGTTATCTAGTCTTTTTTTGGTTTCCTCAACTTCCGCTTTCATGGCGTTGAGTTTTTCCATCATGTCTCCGAACATAGTTTCATTTTTTGCAAATATACGAATAGTGCTTATTCAGTCCTTTAGTAAGGTCTGTGGATTACTTGCTTGTTGAATATACCAGATACGCGGGAGGATTAATTATTGACGAACCCCTTTGAATTCTAATTTGGTGGTTAAATCAAAATTTCTGTCGAAGGAGCTTATAAAAACACTGTCTCCTCTAAAATGAATGTATGTTCCGGAATTGTAATTAGTAGCGTCC
>JAUILH010000184.1 GCA_030433115.1 Bacteroidia bacterium
CAATCCATCATGAAGTACGCTGGTAAATCCGTGGATTCGTTCTGCGATGGCTTGGATTCCTTTCGGACCGTGATAAACAGCGTACATGCTGGCCATGATGGCCAATAGTGCCTGTGCTGTACAAATATTAGAAGTAGCTTTGTCTCTTCGAATGTGTTGTTCCCTGGTTTGAAGGGTCATTCGGAGGGCAGGGTTTTCATTCGCATCTATCGAAACTCCTATAATTCTGCCAGGAATCATTCGGAGGAAAGATTCATTCGTAGCAAAATAAGCGGCATGTGGGCCACCAAATCCCATGGGCACGCCGAATCGTTGAGCTGTACCAACAACGACATCTGCCCCCCATACGCCAGGAGCTTCTAGCAATGCCAAGCTCATCAAGTCCGCAGCTACAATGAGGAAACTTTCCTGATCATGTAACTGACTTGCCAAAGCCTCATAGTTTTTTATTTCTCCATTGGCATCGGGATATTGAACCACAGCTGCAAATACAGATTCATTGACCTCAAAATCAGCAGGATTGGCAACGACTACATTTATGCCAAATCCCTCTGCACGGGTTTTGATGACATCTATGGTCTGGGGAAAACAGGTATCCGCGACCAATAATGTATTGATTGATTCACCACGGTTTCGCTTGTTCTTTTGGCTGAATGTCATGGCCATGGCTTCAGCAGCGGCGGTTGCTTCATCTAACAAAGAGGCATTGGCGACGGGCAATCCTGTCAAATCGCTGATCATTGTCTGGAAATTCAAAAGAGCTTCCAATCGTCCTTGAGATATTTCCGCCTGATAGGGTGTGTATTGCGTGTACCAACCTGGATTTTCGAATATGTTTCTCAAGATCACAGAAGGTGTGATACAACCGTAATATCCTTGCCCGATGAATGAAGTAAATACTTTATTCTTGGCAGCGACTTTCTTAAGCTGTTTCAAATATTCATACTCACTCAGGGCTTCTAAATGAGTCAAGGGTTCTTTCAATCGGATTTGGGAAGGAATGGTTTGACTGACCAACTCAGCCAATGTACTCACTTTCAACAAGTTGAGCATTTCTTCTTTATCTTCGGGAGCCGGTCCGAGGTGTCTTTGTACAAATCTGTCTGGATGTTTTAGCATGTTAGTAGCCTATGCTTAGTTCAGGTTAGATGATTCCGCAAAGATACGGTTAAATGTTTGAAATTTTCAAAGGGCTGATAGGGAATAATACCATTTGAGATACAACATTTTCAAAATTCACCATGCACGAAGAATTCCTTATTTTTTCAAAAAGTCATCAAATTATGGAATCCGAGATCAGTCTGATTAGATTCCACCTAATTGCATAAACTTTTAATGTCAACACCATGATTATTACAAACTGGTCATCCTCATTTATTTTAATTTTAACCTCTATAGTATTCTTTGGTTTCTCATCCTGTTCTGTTCCATGCAAAAATTGTTCACGCTCATCATTGGAACAGGTTTCTGTGGACGGTGGGAGTTCTTTTGAACGAACCTCCTATGATGCAGCAATTGAATATTGTGGAGAAGAATTAGAGATGATTGAATCCATTTCGGGTGTAGAGCAACAGGATACCCAAATTATTGATGGCAAGACAATAACTACCAAAACTGTAACCAATTACTCTTGTGATTAGTAAATAGAGTCCTCTGACAGAGATTGTGGATATGCAGATTCCTCCTCTTATGTAAGCCCGACTTCGAAGTCGGGCCTACCTCAAACCACAGGAATTGTCAAAGAATGATAATTAGTTAGAAATATGATCTGTACTTTTTATTATGTCATTTTCTATCTCTAGAATATGTAAGAGGCTTTTTTCAAAATCATGTGAGCAAAAGCAGAATTTACCTAGATTTGCAGTCATGCTAATTTGGAAAAAAAGGTGATCGATACGTTTAAACATAAAGGCCTCAGACAACGACTGATAGAAGAGTTGATTGAGAAAGGGATTACAGATGAACTTGTATTGGAGGCGATGGGTAAAGTTCCTCGTCATGGATTTGTAGAAGGCGCATTCGGAGACGAGGCCTATGTTGACAAAGCGCTCCCGATCAAACGTGGGCAAACCATCAGCCAACCATTTACCGTTGCTTACCAAACTCAATTGCTGAAACTCAAACCCAAGATGAAAATCCTAGAGATTGGAACCGGATCTGGGTATCAGGCGGCGATTTTAGCGATGATGGGCATGAAAGTATTTACCATTGAGATAGATAGACGACTTCATCTCGAAGCCAAAGAACGATTAGCTGACTTAGAACTTAAGGCCAAATTTCTGTTGGGAGATGGAACTCTTGGCTGGCCTACTTTTCAGCCATTTGAAAGGATTCTTGTTACGGCCGCATCACCAGAAGTCCCCGCCCCTCTTTTCAGTCAATTAGAGGAAGGTTGAAAAATGGTCATTCCCGTTTGCGATCGAAAAAGCCAAAAGATGCACGTACTAACCAAAATAAGTCGGACAGAATTTAATAAAGAAATTTTTCACAACTTCAAATTTGTCCCCCTGCGTGGAAAACATGGCTTTATTGATGACTATTGATTGTTTGCGCCTTTAGAGAATATTCGTATTTTGCTCGCTTATTATACAAAACCATTTACCCGTATTTTAAAGAATAGAAAAAGTATGAAGAAATCGATATTACTATTATTCATAGCGATGTTTGTAACTTCGCTGACTCAGGCCCAGATCAAACCTGTTGCCGGAGACATTAGCTTAGGATTCCAGATAACAGGGCTGGCTAATATTGCTTTCAACGAATGGGGTACAGATGAATTTGACGTTCCTCAGATTTTAGGAAGATATTATTTGGCTGACAACCTAGCTATAAGGGCACGGATTGGCTTGTCTATCCAGAATACGGGATCGGAATTTAGTGTTTCATACATTGACAGTGTTCGTTTTCCAGAAGCAAGAAGGGTCGATTCTGCAACAAATTCTACATTTTCTGGCAGCGGATTCAGCATTACACCTGGTGCAGAATATCACTTGGGTTCTGAAGCAAGCAAACTTGATCCTTATGTAGGTGCCGAAATTCCTTTTGCGATTCAGGGAGCATCTACTTCTGAAGTTGATCTCAACTATACCCAATCAAATGCTGACAATGCACCGCTTTACAAAGAAGACTTAAACATTGTTACAAAGCGTGATGGAGGCCTAAGCGTAGGGTTGAGTTTGATCGGTGGGTTCAATTATTTCTTTTCAGAAAAATTTGCCATCGGTGCTGAATATTCCATTGGATTTCTCTATACAAAAGTCGGAGGAGATGTTACGATTTCTGAAACAGGTTCGATCCAGCCAGACGGCAATCAAAGCAACCTAATTCCAGTTAACGTAAATCAGCGATTTCAGCAATTATCTACCTCAACTGGTGTAAATACAGCTTCTACAGGAGGCGTGAATATTTCTGTTTTCTGGTAAAAAAAATAAGAAATAGGAGTAAGAAATTGGGAAATAGGGTATATGGTTTCAGCCGTATACCCTATTTTCTTTTGTAATTATCAGCTCCCAATTGCGGTTGGCTAAATCACAAAGTTTCTCAAAGGAAAGAGGAGGTTCACAAAGTATATTTAAAGCTGTCTGATTATGTATTTCCCTAATTGAACCGAACACAATTTTTTGTACAAAAATTTGGAGAATCTCAATAGAAGAATTCAACTATTATTCAAATATGACAATGGTATTTGAATTTACCGGTCTACTCCTGAAATAGGTTGACATTCAAAAAGCTAAAAATTATGTCAATAAAACGGAGAAAACCACGATATTACAGCGATTCATTTAGGAATCATGTTCTATCTCGTGTACTATCAGGAGAATTTAGCGTTATCGAGGCGAGTCGTCATTTCGGTATAACAGGTAATATGACGATCTACCGTTGGCTAGATAAATATGCTCCTCAGTGGCGCGAAGAACCAGCAGAAATCCCAGGTATTATGTCTGAATCAAGTACTCAAAACAAGGATGTTATCTCGGCAGAGATCCAATCTCTCAAGCGTTTGTTAGAAGCCGAGCGTCTCCGAAGTGAATCCTATCTTATGATGATCAAGCTAGCAGAGGAAAAACATGGGATATTGATTGAAAAAAAGTCTGGCGCCAAACAGTCGAAGCGATGAGGAGCATTCATCCGGATGTATCAATAGGAGAGCTATGCGCTCTGTTTGGCAAAACACGTCAGGCTTGGTATAAGTCAACTACCCATGCCAGTGAAGTGGAAGTTTTTCATGGTAAGGTCTTGGATTTTGTTCGTTCAATACGTGAAGACCAACCCAAAATAGGAACCTTCAAACTCTGGCACATGCTCAACTCTCAAGGCTTATCCATAGGCCGAGATGCGCTTTATGATTTGCTCAGAGTCAATGGGATGTTAATCAGAAGGCGAAAGAAATATCGTCCCGCATCAACCAATGGCAATGGCGAGAGTATTTACCCTGACCTTCGTAAAGGGTTGGTAGTCAGTGATATTAATCAATTATGGTGTTGTGATATCACCTATCTTGATCTCAATACAGAAGATCGTCATTGCTATGCAAGTTTTGTTGTCGATGAGAAATCACACCTCATTGTTGGGCATCACCTTTCTTTGGATATGACGGCTCATCAAACCCTTAAATCCTTAGAGATGGCTGTTGATGGACAAGCTCCTGCTGGAGGAAAGTTTGGTTATGAACTTATTTTTCATACCGATAGAGGGAGCCAGTTTAAGAGCCATCTTTTTAGGAAGTTTCATGATCAACACCAAATTCGGATCAGTATGACCGAGGCTGGGCAGAGTTGTGAAAATCCAGTAAGTGAACGCCTCAATGGTATCCTCAAAAATGAACTCTTACTCGATGGGAACTTCGATAGTTTTGAGGCTGCAAAGAAAGCCATTGATCGGGCTGTACATATTTACAATGAGAAACGACCCCATCTGAGCTGTAATATGCTGACACCTAAACAAGCACATCAGCCTGGACTAGGAGTCCTCAAAAAATTATGGAGACAAAGGAAAAAGAAAAAAAAATCAAAACAAGTTCAATAGGTTGTTGTGGGGATTAATTCTAAAGTAAATCTTGAATTACTTCTTTATCCAATCAATCTCTAAATATCCAACTATATACACTTGTCAACTTTTTTTAGGAATAAAATCAAATGTCAACTTTTATTAGTATTTAAACACTTCTACTGTCAACCCTTTTTAGGAATCGACCATGAGCGAGAAGACCACTCCCTACGCTCCTTCGCTGACTCCCTCGCCTCAAGTTAATCTCCCAAGGTTCCGTTCCATACCTCAAAATCTCTTCCCCTTCTTTCGCCATCTTTGAAGAAGCCAAGGTAATTCATCACCTGAAATCCCAGGAATTTATGTTCACTGGAACTGGCTTGCGTAAGCTCATATACCTGCCGCCAAGTACCTGAATTCATGTACAGAATTTTTGTCCCGTCATCTTTGATGTCAAGGGGAACAATTTCTTGATGATGAGTATGTCCATATACAATGTAGTTAACTTCATCATTGAGGTAAGCCTTTTCGGTCAAAGCATCTTCGAAATAGGATTCACCGACCGTTTTTTTCTTACTCATGAAATAACCCAACACTTTGCTGATGGTCTTAAAAGAGGTATGCTTGGATATTTTTAATCCCAATTGTAGCATATCTACAGCTTCAAATGGATTGATGGTATCGTGTTGTTTGACAAAATCGAGGTCCAAAAACTCATCAGCTAATTGGTTCCAAATATCGTTTACAGCTTGTCTTAGTTTCTGATCTTTACAAGTCCTATCGAGCAATCCATTGATCCAAATGGGAATGTACATCAATGGCCGGACATTGTCTATTTCTTTCAATCCATTGAGACAGTCAGCCGGAAGTACGTCTCCCAGTTCCTTTTCTACTTGTGCTGGGAACCGATTGAGCAACTCAACCACAATGGCATCTCCAACAGAAGAAGCATCTCGCCCTTTTTCTGCTACATAATTGAATGGATCATGAATATCTCCATGTCGGACATATATTTTGTGCGCTTTACATATATGTGAAAGCATAGGAGATTCTTCTATCGAATGGGGAAAAGGAGTTCGTGGGTCATTTTCCAATCCCATTGCCTCTACGACTTTGTTCCTTATTTCGTCGTAGGCTGGTCCCGGCAAATGGTAAAACCAATCGTGGTTACCAACCATATAATGTACCCTGACGTGAATGGCAGTCCTGCCAGGATCGTTGGGTTCATTGCTTACTGCTCGGGGTTTTCCACCGACAGATCGAGGAAGTGTCAGTCGGCCATTTTTTTGTTTGCCAGCTTGCCCCAAAGTTTTTAATAAATGAAGGGAATCCTTATTGAATTCAAGCATGTCATCATTAATGGCCTTGACAGTAGCGATAAAATCAGGATCTTGAGGATCACTCCATGGCCTAATTCCATTTGGGGCAAAATTCCACCTGCTAGAGCGAATTACGTCAAGAATGTCTCCCAAAAGAATTACATCAATGGACTCTACAGGATGGTAATATCGCTCACCTTGTTCATTATTTCGCCAAGAGGCTTTAAAGGCAAG
>JAUILH010000185.1 GCA_030433115.1 Bacteroidia bacterium
GACTTAAGAAGGAACTGGAGTGGCTTTCTGATCACTCAGATCAAAAGATCGTTGATGCTATTCGTACCCTTCTAAGGAATCATGTCACCATTGACATGGCATTGGACCTACATGATGCTATCGAGTCTGATAGCAACCTATCCCACCAGGATAAGACCACGCTTCATTTGGCAATTAATGTAAAACTGATATGAGGGGAGGATTCATAAAGCTACATAGGAAGATTCTTGAATGGGAGTGGTACACTGAACCACACATGCTAAGGTTGTTCGTTCACCTGATTTTTTCGGCTAATTATGAGGATAAATCATGGAGGGGTATTGAAGTAAAGAGGGGTTCATTTATCACCAGTTGGCAAGGGCTATCTGAGTCACTAAACCTGTCTGTTCAAACAGTAAGGACCTGTATAAAACGTCTTGAAAGCACCGGAGAAATATCTAGAAAATCAACAAACAAATTTACAATCATAACTATCTGTAAATATGATAGTTATCAAGATTTCAATCCTATATCTAACAATCAAGTAACAAACGAACAACAAACAACTAACAAACAACTAACAACAACTAAAGAATATAAAGAATATAAAGAAGTAAAGAATAAAGAAAAAGTATATAAAAAGAAATTCATTCCTCCATCGATCGATGATGTAAAACAGTACTTCCAAGAGAAAGGATACAGAGAAGATGTCGCAGTTAAAGCATTCGAATATTACGAGCTCGGAAACTGGAAAGACTCAAGAGGAAATCCAGTAAAAAACTGGAAGCAGAAAATGTTCACCAATTGGATGAAACCAGAATATAAGATTCAGCAAAAACAAGAAAGATATCTAGAACTATGAGAACGATAATTGATGTCAGTACGAAAGAGACTTACGAAATAGAACCACGCAAGTCCGGAGAAAATCCAATGCCATGTCCAGCGTGTGCAGATCATCACCCAAAAAATGCAAAGCGAAAATGCTTCAGTTGGAACGACCAAAAGAAAACCGGCCGGTGTCATCGCTGCGAGGCTTCCTTTGTTGAGTTTAGACCCAAGGTGAGAGAAACGGTTTACATAAAGCCGGACTTTAATGATCAAACTAAGCTGAGTGACGATCATTTGAAGTACTTCCACGGCCGAATGATCAGCAACGAAGCTCTGAATAAGGGAGGTGTTTATTCTGGTAGACAATTCATGCCGCAGCTAGAAAAGGAAGTTCCTGTAGTATGTTTCCCGTTTTTTGATCAAGGCGAATTGATCAACGTGAAGTACCGCGGTCCCAAAAAATCATTTAGGCTGGTAAAGGGAGCTAAGAAGATTTTCTACAACCTGGATAATTGCAAAAATTCAAATGTCGTGGTGATAGTGGAAGGCGAAATTGATGCTCTTAGTTATCTCACCTGTGGAATAAATTTCGTGCTGTCGGTTCCTAATGGTGCAAATAAAAATCTGGACTACCTGAACGACTGTATTGAACTATTCGACGAAAAGGAATCAGTGATATTAGCCGTTGATCAAGACACTAAGGGATTTGAGCTCCGGGAAGAATTAGCCAGGCGCATAGGTCAGGAGAAGTGCAAGATCGTCGATTTTAAAGACTGCAAGGACGCAAACGAATATTTAGTTAAATACGGGGCACCAGCATTGTTTCAGACTTTAGAGGATGCTCACGACTATCCGGTATCTGGAGTATTTGCAGCGAATGATTTTCAAGACTCCGTAAATTCTCTGTGGGTGCATGGTCCTAAGCCAGGAAAGAAAATTGGTGTTGATTCGATCGATAGCCACATATCATGGGAAACAGGAAGGTTGGCAATCTTCACAGGTATACCGGGTCACGGTAAATCTGAATTTCTTGATTTCATCATTACGAAACTGAACCTATACCACGGATGGAAAGTGGGATACTTCTCACCAGAAAATCATCCATTAGCACTTCATTACTCAAAAATTGCAGAAAAGCTGACCGGCATGGAATTCAAGTCTGAAAAAATGCCAAGATCAGTTTTCAATCAGGTCTTCATGCACATCCGGGACAATTACTACTTCATTTATCCGGAGGAAGATGTGAACATAGATTCGGTCTTGTCTAAGGCTAAATACCTGGTCAAGAAATACGGCATAAGGATGCTTGTTATTGATCCATTTAACAGACTTGATCACCAGTACCAAGGACAAACACAAACAGACTATATTTCTTCCTTCCTGGACAAGCTGGCCAACTTCGCATTAATGAACGGGGTGTTGATTTTTCTTGTAGCACATCCAGCTAAAATGCCAAAGGAAGGAGGAATGATGCAGGTGCCTAACCTGTATTCAATTTCCGGATCATCCAACTTTTACAACAAAGCTGATTTCGGTGTCACGGTTTATCGGCTGAGCGACAAGAATGGACTGATCAATCAAACTGAAGTACATGTACAGAAAGTCAAATTTAAGCACCTGGGAAAAACGGGTAAGATTGATTTGGTGTACAACTACCGAAACGGAAGATTCGAGGAAGAAACCCCTGCCGGCATCAACGGTTGGGACAACTCGAACTGGCTTGACAAGATGATTGCTGAAGAAACCGAATTACCATTTTGATGAAGTACACACTCACCACCAAGACGGCCGTGGTCCGATTTGACCACATGGAAATTATTCAAGACAAACCTTCCCTATTTCGAAGGATTCTTAAATCACTAAAATTTATCTGATGAAAAATATACCGATGCATGCTGTGCATAAACACAAATATCGAAGAAGGAAAACTAGAATTAATTGGAGCGGCATGTGTCTAGAATTTTTTTCAAGATCGTATGGCACTGCATTTACCGAGTGTTATGAACACCACGACCCCCACTATTACTGGGTGTCAATCTTTCCTTTCTCATCAAACTAAATCATAAAAAAATGCAAATACTGAACTTATTCATCCCAGGCATTCCAAAGCCAAAACAATCGGCAAGATTCCGATCGGTGAAAGCTGGCAACAAGACTTTCATCAAATCATATCAGACCAAGGCTGTGATTGAAGAAGAACGATCGATCAAGATGATCATCAAAGAGCAATTGCCTGAAGATTTCATATGTCATGATGGACCGATCGAGGTAGCTTCATTAAAGTTTTCTTTCCCTCCGGTTTCTTCTCTCAGATCTGCCGAAAAGAAGATGATTCAAAACGGTCTTGATATACCCAAGATCACAAAGCCAGACCTCACTGACAACCTTGCAAAGGGATTATTCGATGCCATGGAAGGTATTGTGTACACAAACGACTCAAAGATTTTTCACGTAAGGAAGAGCTTAAAGGTCATGTCAAACACACCTGGAATTAAAATCAAATTATTGCTATTCGATTCAATGAAGGGGGCTATTCAGTACCAGCACTTTATGAAGAGCGGTTCTGCTTGCAGACCCAAACTTTTGCAATCTGAAATTGATCAACAACACAAGTAGTTCAAAATTTACGTCCACTATGTCAGAGCTAAAAATCGAGAAAGAAGATATCATCTACCTGGAAAAAGCCAGCATAGAAGATATTGATAGAATCGGTGATCAGCTAAAGAGATATCAGATGCATAATCCTGACAAGGGAGTAGTGACCATCCAAATAAAAGTTGATCTGCCATCGATTATTGCCCTCATAGGATGGATCTATAAGTTCTGGACATTTGGGAAAGAGATGTTCTTCCCGGAAGGGAAATTCAGGAAACCAAAGCTTTTTGAAATAGCCAGAAACTTCAAAATAGTCAAAGGGGTGATCCAGTTGAAAAACCTATTGATGGGGATTTGGAAGAACGAACCGAATGCCATTGAAAAAATCGCCCAGTCATTTGATGAATAAATGAGTAACGAAGTACGCATACCGGGAGGATGGGACGTGAAGCCTGAACCAATTGTGAGAGCACAATTTGCAGGGGAAGGATATGATTGGGGCGGTATGATGCTTTATTTGGATCGAGTGCATAAGATGGGTATCACAGGCAAAGATACTTCCGTCGTGGTGATTGATTCGGGATTCTACCCGGGCCACATGGATCTTGATGACGACGTCTACACTGCAAACTTCACCGACGAAGACATGTTTGATGGTTGTGGACACTCAACCCATGTGCGAGGGATCATCAACATGCAGCCTAATGGAAAGGGATTAATTGGTGTATCACCCAGCTCAAAAGTGCATGTTGCAAAAAGCTTACGTAGTGATGGTTTTGGTACAATGAAAGCCTACAACGATTGCTTTGAGTGGGCCATCATGGAGATATGGCCTGACATCATCAATCTAAGCTTGAGACTTCCTGAGAACAAAAGAACGAAGACACTGATTCGTGAGGCTGAGAAACGTAACATTTTGCTAGTTGCTGCATCAGGAAACCAGTATGAAGAGCAGGTTGCTTTTCCAGCAAACGATGATTATGTGATCAGCGTAGGCGCACATGACAAGCACGAAAAACTAGCAGAATTCTCTAACACGGGGAAGACAATCAATGAATTGAATATTGTTGGTCCCGGTGTAGATGTTCGCTCTGCCTGGATAGATGGAAACCTAAGACGATGTGACGGTACATCAATGGCCACTCCCCACGTATCCGGAGTATGCGCATTGATCATTGATTGGTTTGTGCAGACAAAGGGTTACAGACCATCAGTAATGGAGGTGAAAAAGATCCTATGGCAATCCTGCCTGGATCTGGGACGTGAGGGCCAAGATGCTGAATATGGGTGTGGACGTGTAACCACGGATTTCACCGGAGTTGAAAAGTCGATTACAACTTACAAAGAATCAAAGGTTCCTAATGGTTGCATTCTGGGAACCATAGCCAAAATATTTGGGGGATGATTTCAGAGTTTTATGATCAGTCTGAGTTTTTCAGTGTAGAAGAATTTGATTCTCCGGACGATCCTGGTTCAGGGTTGCAAATGCATATTTCCTTCCTCCATAGACTGGATCTTGCCAGAAGAGTAGCAAAGGTGCCGTTCGTCATCAATTCAGGGTTCAGAACAAAAAAACATAATCGATCTGTAGGAGGCGTGCTAGGTAGTGCACATACAAAGGGTTATGCTGCTGACATCAAGTGCAACAATAATGCAGATAGAATCGCAATTATTCAATCACTCTTAGATGCTGGCTTTAACCGCATCGGTATTGCAAAAACATTCATACACGTAGATAATGATCCAAGTAAAGTCAAAAATAGAATCTGGCTTTACTGAAAGAATTAATCCTTGAGTAGTTTTGTTACATGAGTTCTAGTGAGCCACTTTCATAAAGCTGAAGGTGGCTTTTTTCATTCTGCCATTGTAGCAACCGCACTTCAGGATCAATTTTACAGGCATGGGTGAAATTTTAGAAAAATTCGATTTTGACGATCGTCCATTCTTAAAAAAAATGGATGAAGTTGGAAAAAGATTGTCTGACGTACAGGACAAGGCCAGAGACTTAGAAAGAACTCTCCAAAGAAGCTTTGAAATTGAAGATATTGCTGGCAGACTAGATACAACTATAAACGGGATAGGTAAGGCCATTGGTGCGGTTGGAACCATTGCTAAAAATGTAGCAAAGTCAGCCACAATAGCGTTTGGCGCAGCTACTGCTGCATCAATAAAGCTTAGTGAACAGAACAAAGCGCTTGCCGAGGAGCAAGATAAGGTTAGGTCTAAATTTCAAGATTTAACTTTTCAACTCAGCAAGAAATTCGGACCAACGATATATGCACTGCAAACAACTTTCGGCGAATTCCTAGATTCAGCAAAGACTGGAGTAGGAGAAATTAGTGATTCGTTTGCAATAAAACTTGGTGCCAGTATAAGAGCCACTGCAAAAACGGCCGAAGCCTTTTTCAAAGATTTTACCAGAAGAAAGGATATATTCTTGCTTCAGCTAGCTAAGGTTGATGTTGAATTACGATCAAGACTAGCCACAACTATTCATGAAAGAGTCATAAATAAGGAGCTTGCAGCTGCATATGGAGAAACCATTAAGGGGCTGCAGAAGGAAGTGACAGATCTTGGAGAGGTATACAGAACGACATACTCAACCGCAAAAGCAGAGTTAACCAAATTAGTAAATGAGGGTAAGTTTAATCAGAAGGTGACTAAGGATGAAGAAAAGAAGATTTTGAAACTTAGGGACGCCTATGCAAAGCTTGCTTTAGAAGTCCAGAAAAAAGTAGATAAAGCTGAGATCGGAAACGCGGAAGGTCTTGAAAAAATAGCACTTGAAAACACTTTCGCTCTAGAACAAATTGAACTACTCAAGAAGCAGGCTATTGCTGCTGCAAATGCGGCCGGTGTAAAGTTTGACCTTGAGAAGGAATTTCAAGAGCTCAAGGAGCAAGCAGAGTTAGCAACTTTGAAAAAGATTGCAGACTATCAGAAGAAGGATGCAGAGGATAGGCTTAAGCGACTTAAGGAAGAATTCAAAGAAAGATATGACATCGAATTTGATGAACTCGATAAGTTCCAAAAGAAGGTATCTGACGCTAGATTAAAACGCGATATCGACGATGTTGCAAGCACAGTTGCAACCGTCACTGCTCGTGCTGAGCAAATAGCTGCAAAGCAAGAT
>JAUILH010000023.1 GCA_030433115.1 Bacteroidia bacterium
TCTATATCTTGAATGTTGTTCTGATATTTTTACAAATCTGGCAGTCACATCTATTGTGTAGGTTTGGCTATAAGAAATGGTAGTGTCGTTGTAAGTTCTAGACCAGGTTTCTATGCCAACATAGGTGCCTTTTTTGTCCTTCATTTTTCTACAAGAAGTACATGTTAGACCTAAACCAATGATAAGCAGAAGCAGGGCTTTTAAATGCGGTTTTGACATATTTTTATGATGAGAAAAGCTGTAATATGGTTGCAAGCCGGTATTAAGGGTGTTATTTGAGAGGAGACCTTCCAGCAGGGATAGGCGCGAGTAGCTATGTGCACTGGTGACTTAGGGAGCCGTTTTTTAAGGTTTTGACTGTAGGAAAACACCTGAAAAAGCAGGCAGCCTTGGGCGGTGGAAACATACTACTGCAGATAGCCCGTTTGTCTGGCATAAAAGCCTTATATAATTCGCCTTTTCTGTTTTAATTGTTACTTTCGTGAAAGCAAAAAGATAAGTTGAATTTAAACCCATTTTCCAATGCCAAAAGGAGTATTTGAAATACCGTTTCCAGTGAATGAGCCAGTGACTGCATTTGAGCCTGGATCGTCAGAAAAAGAGAGTTTATTAGCCAAGTACAATGAGATGCTTGGAACTACCATTGATGTGCCAATGTACATTGGTGATAAGGAAGTGCGCACCGACAATAAAGTGAGCATGCATCCGCCGCACGATCATAAACATGTGTTGGGACATTTTAATTATGGAGA
This sequence comes from Bacteroidia bacterium, assembly GCA_030433115.1. GTDB lineage: Bacteria > Bacteroidota > Bacteroidia > Flavobacteriales_D > JAUILH01 > JAUILH01. The sequence continues at coordinate 753 of JAUILH010000023.1, forward strand.
TGCCAGCCATGTTAATGCGGCCATTGATGCAGCATTGGATGCCAGAGCACAATGGGCGGCTTTGTCTTGGGAGCACAGAGCGTCTATCTTTTTGAAGGCAGCAGATTTGTTGGCAGGTCCGTTTAGGGACAAAATGAATGCAGCAACCATGTTGGCTCAGAGTAAAAATGCTTTTCAGGCAGAAATTGATGCGGCATGTGAGTTGATTGACTTCTTTAAGTTTAACGTGCATTTTATGCAGCAGATTTATGAAGATCAACCAGGATCTATGGATGGGATTTGGAACAGAATGGAGTACAGACCCCTGGAAGGCTTTGTATTTGCAATTACGCCTTTCAACTTTACGTCTATTTGTGCCAACTTGCCAGCGGCAGCTGCTTTGATGGGGAATGTGGTAGTATGGAAGCCAGCTGAAAGTCAGGTGTATTCTGCCCAGGTCATTATGGAGCTATTTAAGGCTGCAGGTTTGCCAGATGGTGTGATTAATATGGTAACTGTTGATGGACCGGTTGCAGGTGATGTGGTGTTTAAGCACAGAGATTTTGCCGGTTTGCATTTTACAGGATCAACGGCTGTTTTTAAGCATTTATGGAAAGAAATAGGGAACAATATTGATATGTACCGCTCTTATCCAAGAATTGTTGGTGAGACTGGAGGAAAAGATTTTATTGTGGCGCATAAATCTGCGAATGCGAAGGAAGTGGCAACCGCTATTTCAAGAGGTGCCTTTGAATTTCAGGGACAGAAATGTTCTGCAGCATCTAGAGCGTATATTCCGTCCAATTTGTGGGAAGATGTAAAGTCACATGTGTTGAATGAAGTGGGTTCATTTAAGATGGGTAAGCCAGATGATTTTTCGAACTTTATTAATGCCGTAATTGATGAACGTGCTTTTGATAAAATTGCGTCATACATTGATTACATCAAGGGGCAAGATGATGCTGAAATTTTAATTGGTGGAAACTACGATAAGTCTAGCGGATACTTTATTGAACCAACTGTGGTGCTCACAAGTAATCCAAAATTCAGAACCATGTGTGAAGAGATTTTTGGTCCAGTGATTACCATTTTTGTATACCCTGAAGATGAATTTGAAGCAACATTGAAGATGGTTGATGAAACTTCAGACTATGCACTGACCGGTGCGGTGTTCTCTGTGGACAGATATGCCATTGAAACGGCATGTAAGCTATTAGAGAATTCGGCTGGTAACTTCTATATTAACGATAAACCGACAGGTGCCGTGGTTGGTCAGCAACCATTTGGAGGAGCCAGAGGTTCTGGAACCAACGACAAAGCTGGTGCCTACATGAACTTGTTGAGATGGGTGTCTCCAAGAACGATTAAAGAGACATTTGTACCACCAACTGATTACAGATATCCTTTCTTGGGATAATCAATAAACTGAATTGACTTTGAAGCCCTGTTCCGTAAATGGAATGGGGCTTTTTGTTTAATTCACGCTGACTTGTTGGCAAATGTGCCACGCATTGCATTCGATTAGCTTTTTTTAACCAGATATTTGTATCGTGAATACCAAGTTCTTCAAATATTTCGCGAATAAGTATGTGCTGGTGACTGTGATGCTGTTGCTGCAGTTGACTTTATTTGAAAGTATTGATGTGTTTTCTCTGATGGAGCTGAAGTCCAAAGAAGCAAAATTACAGAGGGAAATGAATGAGATTGAAGCACAAATTGAAGAAACTCGGATGCAAGCCAAATCCTTATCAGATCCAGGAATTAGAGAAAGGTTCGCCAGAGAACGCTACCATTTCAAGCGACCAAATGAGAAGATTTTTGTGATTTCGAACGAGTAAATTTCGTTTTCTCGCCCACATACCTTGCCGATACCCAGAGCGCAGTAAAAGAGTCTGCTGCTTGACACCTTCTTTAGTCGTCTTCCTAATCAGCAACCAGCCTCCTTTCTTTGTCCTCTGAGAATAGTTGCTGGCTTTTGAGTCTGTTAATCTGTAGTATTTCAATGAAAATTTCCCCCACCTTCCTACCGATACTCAGAGCGTAGCGAAAGAGTCTGCCTTTCGATACCTTGATTTAGTACTACACGCGGACTCCTATAACACAAACATCATCCAACTGCTCTAAGTCTCGTTTCCAATCAGTGAAGAAATCACTCAAAGCTTTTTGTTGATCCCCCATATTGGATTTGGCATGCTTTGAAACGAGCTTTTTGAACCCAGAGCTTTTCAGCTTTTTGCCTGATGGACCGCCAAATTGGTCGATATAGCCATCACTAAAAAGGTAGATTTGATCTCCTTCAGACAGCTGAATTTGATGATTCGTAAAGTTGGTTTGCTTGTCATATAGTCCAATAGGCTGTTTGTCTCCCTTGATTTCAAAAAACTCAGACTCATTTTGTTTAAGCACCCACAAAGGGTTGTTCGCACCAGCCCAATTGAGTTCGAGTGTTTCAGTATTCAGGCATGCCAGACTGATGTCCATCCCATCTTTCACCAATTCTCCCGATCTGGAAAATCTTTCAATGACCAATTCTCTGGTGCGGTCCAATATTTTGGCAGGTTCGTGCACATTTTCTTCGATCACGGTTTTGCTCAGTGCATTGCTGCATACCACACTTACCATGGCGCCAGGTACTCCATGACCTGTGCAATCTGCCGCTGCAAAAAAGATCAAATCACCTTTGCGTTCAAGCCAATAGAAATCACCGGCAACAATGTCCTTAGGGAGATAAACTATAAAGGATTTGGGGAGAAATTCTTTGAATAGTGTTCGATCTGGCAGAATGGCTTCCTGTAGTCTTTTAGCATAGTTAATAGATTCCGTGATTTCATGGTTTTTGGTATCCACCAACTCTTTTTGGCGTTCAACTTCTTCTTTTTGCTGTTGTATCTCTTTTTTCTGTTTTCTGGTGATATTTAATCGAATGATGACAAAAATAAGGAAGGCAATGGCTAAGGCAATACCACCATATAGTACACGTTGTTGAATTTGTTTGTTCTTAAGTTCCAAATTCTGCTTATCGTTTTCCGCTTGTTGTTTTTCGTTTTCAGCCCTTTGTTTGGCAAGGTTATTTTGATGAAGCGTCTCTTTTTGAGCGAATTGTAAACTATCTTGAAGCCGTTCTTTTTCAAATTCGTAGTTCATTTGAATTTGTACCGCTTCAGCTTCCCCTTTAAAATTGTCGCTTGAGTCTCTATAAATGATGTAAGTCTTATAATACTTCAGTGCTTTGTCTGTATCTCCTTTTTGCTCGTAATAGCTGCTTAAACAATGACATCCTAACTGTGTTAGTATGACGTTTTTATGCTTTTCACCATATTGCAGTCCTTCTTTGCAGAGAACTTCTGTTGAAGACAAATCACCTGAATTCATCAGTACAGTACCCAAGTTGATTTTGGAGTTTGCTATGACCAGTTCATTGCCAATTTCCTGTCTCAATTCAAGTGCTTTTTTGTAATATGGGATGGCCTCATCGTATAGCTCCAGATCCGCGTGACATATCCCTACATTACTGTATGCGAACGCTAAACTAGCTAAGGGCACGTCATCAGTGGTCTTCAATAAATTAAGATAATGTTTTGCGCTGTCTAGCTCCTTCATCCTAGAGTATACACCACAAATGTTTGACCATGTGTGAATCAGGTCTCTGTTTAAATCGTGTTTGGCCCTCATTGCGCCGGTTTTTTTGTGGTATTCAACTGCTAAGTCATAGTTTTTTTGATCGGCAAAAACGTTGGCAATATTGTGAAGTGAGTTGGCTGCCCCTTTATAGTTTTTATTTATCAGGTATTGATCCTGAGCTTTGTGATAGAATTTAAGTGCTTCTGAATGCGCCGATCTTTTTCGTTTATATATTCCAAGCGAAATGTAATAATCTGCCAGTAGAGCTTTATGCCCAAATTTTTCCAACTTATTAAGTAGTTTTAGAAGCGCTTGTTCAGCCTCTAGATGCTGATCCTTAATTCTGTAAGAAATTCTTGAATGGTAGTTCAAATAGAAATAAAAATATAAAGTAGATAAGCTATCACAATCTCTTTGACACTTCTCATAGAGTCGATCTGCTTTATTTCTGGCTTCATCGGCTAGAATTGTGTCTTCTGGAGTCGTGCAAAAGGGAATAAAATCCTTAGCAGCAGACATGAATTCCAAATCGTTGGGAGAATTGAGTAAGTTGCGGAGGGAATCTTTCGCATCATTTTGAGCCTGCCCGGTGAGGTGACCTAAAACCAGCGATATGATTGCAATGTATTTCATCATATTTCAAATCCGATTACCAGTACATCATCAATTCTGTCGTAGTGTCCTTGCCAGTCAAGCAATCTTTGCTTCATTTCAATCTTTTGTTCATCTGCTTTCAGATGGTTGATTTCCAAAAGCATCTTTTTCATACGCTTTACCATGAATTTCTTGCCTTTATCGCCACCAAATTGATCAATGTAACCATCGCTAAACATGTAAACAGCGTCTTTAGTTTGTGTCTCAATAAATTGGGTGTCGAACTGATAATCCATTGGCGTTCTGCCTCCAATCGGACTTTTATTGCCTTTGTATTCTATGACCTCTTGATTTCTGATGATGATTAATCGATTCATAGCCCCTGAAAAGGTGAGATTTCTGGTTTTCTTATCAAGCACACATAAAGTTACATCCATGCCATCGTAAGCTTGGTGTGAAGCACCTTCTTTTCTGAAAGCTTCTATCACTGTTTGGTTGACTTTAGACAAGATTTCTCCCGGAGAACGAAAGCCCAGCGTAATCACCACTTTATTCAAGGCATCATTGCACAACATAGATACGAACGCTCCGGGAACGCCATGACCGGTGCAATCTGCCGCTGCCAAAAACACTTTATCTTCACTTTCATGAAACCAATAAAAATCCCCGCTCACTATGTCTCTAGGTTCGTATAGAAGCACATAGTTAGGAACCACTTCTTTTATGAGGTCAATGTCCGGTAGTATGGCAGTTTGAAGATTCTTGGCGTATTCTATACTATCTGTAATGTCCTTGTTCCTTTGTTCAATAATTTTCTTTTGAGATGCCAGAATCAGATTGGCTTTTTTTCTATGTCTATTGTTTCTTACCACAATAAAAATTAAGCCTCCGGCCAAACAGAGCAGTATCAGTGAACCAAGTAATAAGAGCCTGTCTTGTTCTGATTGCAACCTGTCTTTCTTAGATTTTTCAAGCGCTTTTTGCTCATTTTCTTCCGCCAAATCCTGTTTCGCTTTTGATAATTTGATGCCTTGAATGGACAATTGCAAAGAATCTTCTTTTTGCTTCAGTTTATATTTGGTTTCCAGTTCTGAAATTTGCCTGATTTTCTCAGCTGATAAAAAAGAATCTTTCAAACCTAAAACCGAGTCCAAAAGTTCGTAAGCAGTTGCAAAATCTTTTCTTTCAGAGTAATAATCCGCCAGGTTGTATAGTGCATTCGACTTGTAATCAATTAGTCCATACTGCTCGGATAATTCAATGGCTTGTTCAATGTACTTTTTGCCATTTTCGTACTGCCGATTTTTGATGAGTACCTCCCCCAGATTGTTCAGACCGTTGATGGTTGACTTAATATCACCAGATTTTTCAACGATTTTTTGAGCCTCTAGAAGGTAGTTTTCAGCTTTTACATAATCTTTCTTATGAAAGTAAAGTTTGCCAAGGTTGGTGTAGGCGTTCATCAAATTGGCCGTTAATTCTAAAGAATCCGATAATAAAATTGCACGTTTCAGATATTTTTCGGCCTTGTCATTTTTTTCAAGCGAAATGTAAACCAATCCAAGATTACTTAAGGAAGATGCTTCAGAGCTAAGATCACCATTACGTGCCGCATAACTTAGGTTCTTTTCCCAGTTAAGTGCACAGTTGTTGTAGTCCGCCGTATAGTAATAAACCGATCCAATATCGTTGTAGGCATTCATGATGTAAGAAGAGTCTTCAGAAATATGCGCTGTAGCCAAATCCAGGTTAGAATTAAACAAATTCAGCCCTTCAGAAAAATCACCCTCACTTAAATAATGATATGCCAGAAATCTCTGACCACTGTAACGCTCCTTGTGAAACATATTTTTTTGAGCTACGGAGATACATGTATTATAAAACTCCTGGGCTTTTTCAGAATTATGAAGATCCGCGTAGTTGTCAGCAATGCTCAGGTAAAGCACGCATTTTTCTCTAGTATCGTCTTTGAATTGGTATAGGTATTGGTTCGCGATATCAATGGCTTTGGCTTGATTCCCCTGTCCTTGATAATGAGCCATTATTCTGGAAAGCGCTTCTTGTTTCAATTCAATATCCTTTGAGTTGGATAATATCGACTCCAGGCTGTCTACATTGGTGGACCACGCATTTGTAGAACATAAAAGCATTAATATGACTGGCAGCAACCGCATTTTTTGTCAATATAAGTAAACAAAACTATAACGCTGAATAAATCTCAAACTTCTTATATTTAGAAAAATCAAAACAAAATTAAAACTACAAATTATGGTTATTGGAACAGTAAAAGGTGTGGATTCTACAGGTGTAAGAGGCACTGTAAGTCCAAATGATTCGGATGAGACTTATGTTTTTGGAGATACAAATTTCCCAAATACAGGTTTGTCCGTAGGAGATCCCTGTATGTTCGATTTAGAATGCTTTGGACTTATGTGTAGGGCATCTAACGTTCTACCGGTAAGTGTGACGAAAAGAGTGATAAACTCTGATTTAACAGAGAACCTTACCATCGGTCAGATGGATGAGGTAATCATTAAGGGTTCTGCCACTCTAACGGGAGATGTCACGATTAATGGAGGTGAATTGAAGGTGAAAGACAATAGTACTGTCAATGGAAAAGTGGACATTAATGATGGCGGATTTGCCATGTTCAAAGATGGCGTTGTTACAGGTGCCATTACCGTGAATAAAAGCCGAATAAAGCTTGTGAATGGAACTGCTCAATCAGATGTTACAATGAACGGTGACGGTGAGTTGATCAGCAAAAGTGGAGGAATGGTTAATGGTGCGATCACTGTTAATAAAGGAGATGTTGTGAAGCTGGTAGATAATTCCCAGGCGGGAAGTATTGATGTGCAAGGCGAAGAAGTAGATTTAGTGGTTAAGACCGGAGGGATGGTCAATGGTGCCATTACTGTCCACAAGCCGAATAAGATCAAGATTGATTAGTTTTTTCTTCTGAGAAATTAAAAGCTCCATGTCGTCCCGATAGTTATCGAGATAGGAATGGGGCTTTTTTTAATACATGTTTTGTACCTTCGACTTGTTCAAATGAAATTATGATTGATAAGAGTTTTTATGGATTTGAAGCCGTCTCTTTTGAAGATTGGATGGCAAAAGTGGAGTCCGATCTGAAAGGGAAGTCTTTGGACGTTCTAGATCAAGAGGTGAATGATGAGTTTAAGATTCACCCTATGTACAAACGTGAGTTGGATCACCACGTGGATGCTCCGGGACAGTTTCCATTTTTAAGGGGCGCAAAAACCAGCGGCAATGCTTTTCGTCTGGAACAATCTTTTGATGTAGGAAAGGCAACTGCCAATCAAGACATTTTGGAGGCACTTAAAAATGGTGCAGAATCAATTGAACTGGAAGGAGAATTGACCGCTGATAATCTGGAAAAGGCATTAAATGGTGTGCATAAAGATTTCATCTGGATTGGTGCCAAAACAGGTGCCTCAATAGATGAACTTCAGTGTCTCATAAGTATTGCTGGTGAACAGGTATTCCTCAATGCTGATCCCATATTGGATGGCAATGTGTCTATCCAGGACTGTCTATCTCTCAATCAAAATAATGATCAGTCCTACTGGTTATCGGCCAATGGTACAAGAATAGCTAATGCGGGAGGAGATGTGGTTCAAGAATTGACCTACCTGATTGCAGCTGGCAACCAGTACCTGCATACTTTATTAGAAAACGGAATAGATATCGATACGGCGTCTGCAAAAATCAGCTTTTCACTTGGGCTGGGTGCCAATTATGTGACTCAAATCTCTAAGGTGAGGGCACTCAGAGTACTCTGGTCTAACTTGGTTAAGCTCTACAAACCACAGCATAGTTGTTCTATGAATTGCTGGATTCATGGAGAGACGGTTGCCTGGAATAAGATTCATCAGGACTGTAATAATAACATGCTTAGAGCCACTACTGAGGCCATCAGCGGCGTGTTGGGAGGTGTGGATAGTCTTAATGTGCGTTCAATTAACTTAAGTCAAAATGATGCTGCACATAATTACCGCATTGCCCGAAACATCTCTCACCTCATTGAAGAGGAAAGTTACCTCAGTCAAGTTTCCGATCCGCTTGGAGGAAGTTATCTAATTGAAAACCTCACTCAAGATTTGGGCAAAGCAGCCTGGAAGGCATTCAAAGATATTGAGGCAAAAGGAGGAATTCAGAATTGTCTCTCGGATGTGAAATCTGACATTAAAGCAACACAAGAACAACTGGTGGAGCAGGTTAAGAAAGGAGAATATAGTTTGATCGGAGCCAATAAGTATGCACCAAAAGATGCCAGCGAATGGTCCGCTAGTGAACTAAAATTTATTGAATTGTGATGGAAAGATTGGATGTAAGTCAGGCAGAGTTGTCCCTGAAAACCGAAGGAACCGCAGAAACAGAATTGAATACCTGGAAGGCTGCTGAAGGTTTGGAGATCAAGTCCTATTTTAAGTTTGATGATAGTAAAGACTTATCGCATACAAAATACGTATCAGGAATTCCGCCATACTTGAGCGGACCGTATTCCACTATGTATGCCATTCGTCCCTGGACGGTAAGACAATACGCCGGGTTTAGTACTGCTGAGGAATCAAACGCTTTTTACAGAAGAAATTTGGCTGCCGGGCAAAAGGGACTATCTGTGGCATTCGATTTGGCAACGCACAGGGGATATGATTCGGACCATGAACGGGTGATTGGTGATGTTGGAAAAGCCGGAGTAGCAATAGATTCGGTTCTCGATATGAAAATCCTGTTTGATCAAATTCCACTGGATAAAATGTCGGTGTCAATGACCATGAATGGTGCGGTAATTCCTATTATGGCATTTTACATTGTTGCGGCAGAAGAACAAGGTGTGAAACAAGAACAATTGGCGGGTACCATTCAAAACGACATACTTAAGGAATTCATGGTGAGAAATACCTATATCTATCCGCCATTGCCTTCCATGAAAATCATATCGGATATTTTTGAGTACACAAGCAAAAACATGCCCAAATTCAACTCTATCAGTATTTCCGGATACCATATGCAAGAAGCCGGAGCTACTGCCGATATTGAGCTGGCATATACTTTGGCAGATGGATTACAATATTTGAGAACCGGTGTTGAAGCAGGAATGGATATAGATGCATTCGCTCCAAGACTGTCATTTTTCTGGGCTATTGGCATGAATCATTTTATGGAAATTGCCAAGATGAGAGCAGGAAGACTATTGTGGGCTAAATTGGTCAATCAATTCAATCCAAAAAATCCCAAATCCCTGGCCTTGAGGACACATTGTCAAACGAGTGGATGGAGTTTAACTGAACAAGATCCCTTCAATAATGTTGGGCGAACCTGTATTGAAGCCTTGTCCGCTGCTTTGGGAGGGACTCAATCCTTGCATACCAACGCACTGGATGAAGCCATCGCACTGCCAACAGATTTTTCTGCCAGAATTGCTCGAAATACCCAATTGTATCTTCAGGAAGAAACGGGTATTACCAAAGTAGTTGATCCGTATGCAGGAAGCTACTATGTAGAATATCTTACTGACCAATTGGTACAAAAAGCCTGGGCGCACATTCAGGAAATTGAAGAACTCGGTGGGATGGCAAAAGCAATCGAGACGGGTGTTCCTAAAATGAGGATTGAAGAGGCAGCTGCTAGAAAACAAGCCAGGATTGATACCGGACAAGATGTGATTGTAGGCGTGAACAAGTATCAGGTAGAAGAGGACAGTCAATTTGATATTTTGGAAGTTGACAACCAGAAAGTCCGAATGGATCAAATCGCTAGACTTGAAAAAATGAAAGCAGAGCGTGATGCGGAAGCTGTTCAATTAGCTTTGGACAAACTGGCTGAAGCGGCAAAAACTGGGGAAGGTAACTTGCTTGAATTGGCTGTAGAAGCAGCCAGGCTTAGAGCTTCTTTGGGTGAGATATCTGACGCTATGGAAAAAAGTTTTGGTCGATATAAAGCCACGATTAAGTCAATTTCAGGAGTCTATTCTTCAGAAGCTATGGATAACAAAGATTTTAATGAAGCCAGACAGTTGGCAGATAGGTTTGCAGAATTGGACGGGAGACGTCCGAGAATCATGGTTGCCAAAATGGGGCAGGATGGTCACGACAGAGGTGCAAAGGTCATTGCAACTTCATTTGCTGATATTGGATTTGATGTAGATATTGGTCCTCTGTTTCAAACACCTGCAGAAGCAGCTAAACAAGCAGTTGAAAATGATGTACATGTGCTCGGGGTCTCTTCTTTGGCAGCCGGACATAAAACCCTGGTGCCAAAAGTCATTGAAGAATTGTCAAAACTGGGAAGAGCAGATATTTTGGTGATAGCCGGAGGTGTGATCCCTCAGCAAGACTATGATTATTTGTATGAAGCTGGTGTAGTAGGTGTCTTTGGACCTGGAACCAAAATCCCAAAAGCCGCCTCAGATATATTGAACATTCTGATAGAAGCGTATCAATAATGTATCTTTTCTCGTATACATCATTACACATATGTGCAAATGAGTAAATTATTTAATCCGGAAAATGTGGGTGGTTTAAAGCCATTGGATTACCCTACCAAAATTTTGATGGCCTGGGGAGAAGCCATTGATGGCAACGACCAAATTCGAGATTGGTTGATAAAAAATGGCTACCGCGAATTGGGCTTGTTTTCCTATGCCTTAAGAAACAGTGACTCCGCAAAAAAATGGCTTGCAGAAAACGGTTATGCACATCTTTTGGCGGTGATCAATGGGGGAGAGGGCAACAAAAAAGCCATTCAATGGTTGTATTTGGCTGGGTATGACATCCTGGCTTCAATGGCTAGAACCATTGATGGAGATGAGGAAGGTTTCAAATGGTTGATCGGACACAATCACAAGATATTCGGCTTATTGGCTCGAAAAATGATGGTGGTAAAAGACATGATTGAGGATGATAACCGTGATCCTCATAAGATTAACTTCTAATAGTCCACACATTCCAAAAATCTGCTAGAGAATTTTCGTTTGGAACGCTTGACCAATCCGTAGAATACCACAGCATCTTTTAGATGGATGATCACAGACATTTCATGACTTCCCATGCTGGCAGTCTTAAGTCTGGAAACCGTAAAGTCGAAACTGTATGTGAATTTCATTCGAGTATCGTTTACCTTCAAAAAGGCACCCAAGTTGAAAATGAAGGAATCATAGGACTTAAAATTGAACTTGTAATTTCTATTTCTGAACCAAAACCCTGTGAAAATTGGGTATTTCATGATGTTCATCCCAAACTGGAAGGTTTCAATGTTACTTTGTCTTTCATAAATCAATCCAGGGGCATAAATCACATTCTGCCATTCAATGTTTGTATTGGCATGAAAGACAAATTTTCTGGGTAATCGACCTTGTTCACTTAAAAAAGCATCTCTCGGTCTGGTTAGGTGATGGAATGCAAATCCAATGGTTGTTACGGCTTGATAGTCACTTGTGCGGTTGTTCGGGTTGTTATAACGCACTGCCGCCCCAGCAGCAAAATCCGGGTACATCACCTGATTGTTTCCCGGTACAACAAAGGAGGTTGGATTCACATCTCCAAAAACTTCATCCAATTGATCGCTAAATACGAATTGAGAGAAATCGACATGCTTGTGAACGAAAGAACCGCTCATGCCCATTTGAAGTCGTAAATTCCTTGTTTCAATAGGTCTGTAAGAATAATGAAATCCTACAAAGTTGGTTCTTAAGTTGCCTTCTCCTTCATTGTCCGAAACGGCGATCAGCCCCAAGCCAATTTTATTAATGGCCTGAGCATCTGCAGCAAAAGAGAATGTATTGAATTTACTAGGTATTGGTCCCCACAAGTTTCTGTAATTCGCATTTAAATGAAGCCCGCCATTGATGGCAGTCATTCCCGGATTGTAGTACAAATTGTTGTGGAAGAACTGTGTGAAATTGGGATCTTGAGCTGACAATGAATTCGTCAACAATACCAATAAAGTAATATGTGCCAAACGTTTCATCATCTCAGTATGGTAACTGTTCCGGAGCGTTTCAAGCTGCCGTTTGAATATTTTTTACCTTGCCAAATGGTATTGTCTCTAAAAGTAGCCTCAACTTTCCACACATAGGCATCTTGTGGCATTGGCACACCTTCAAATGTCCCGTCCCAATATTCCGTAGGTCTTCCATCAGTGTCAATTGCACTCGATTCCCAAAGTAGATTTCCCCAGGCATCATACACACCAATATGATAGCTTTCCAAACCAACACCTTTCGGAATGAAATTGGCTACCTCAAAACTATTGTGTCCCGGATACATGGCATTTGGAATATGGAGTCCCTTGAAGTAATCTACAATGACATTTTTGACAATGGTATCTGTACAACCAAACTCATTGGTAGCAACTAAGGTCGTGCTGAACTCACCGATCTGGTAGAATCTAAATATGGGATTGACATCTGTACTCGTTCCAAAACTGCCGAACCACCATTCATAGCTTAGCGCTCCTGAAGAGAGGTTTGTATATTCTACTGTTCCACTTAAGGGATCTGGATTTTGGACATTGACATAGGAAAAATCAGCGGTAGGACTTGGATGAACCACGATTGGGGTGCTCAATGAAACAGTATCACCACAGCCACCCAAACCATAAGTATGGAGTGTAATAATGTAGTTCCCCGGAGCGGTATATTCATGTGACGGATTGGCATCTGTAGATGTATTGCCGTCACCGAAATCCCACACGTAATTTGTTCCAAAAGTACTGTTATTAGTGAAATTAACTGCTTGAAGTGCGCATGCAGTATCTCCTGAAATCGTAAAGTCAGCAATAGGAAGTGGGTATACGGTAAAATCTTTTGTCATGGTATCAGTACAACCAAATTGATTGCTGGCAACCAGTTCAATAGAATAGGTTCCGGTTGTTGTATAATCTGTAGTTGGATCAGTCAATGCAGAGGTCTGTCCATTATCAAAATCCCAGGCATAGGCTACTGCCCCCGTAGAATTATTGGTGAAATTAACTGTGACCGGAATGTAGCAACTGCTGTCTTGCGACAAATCAAAATCTGCAGAAGGAACCGGATAAACAGTGATGTTTTGTTGAGTCGTGTCAGTACAGCCATTTAAGTGGGTAGCCACTAAGGTGATCACGAAATTTCCATCAATACCATAAGTATGGTTTGGACTGGTATTCACACTTGAATTCCCGTCTCCAAAATACCATTCATAGAAAGTTGCATTACTTGAGGTATTGGTAAAGTTAACAGGTAGAGGATAACAACCATTTGGTGGATTGAAATTAAAATCGGCTATTGGATTAACTCTCACAACCACTGGTTTGGTGATACTTGCCGTGCAGCCATTTGTCAATGAGGTTCCAGTTAGAGTGACATTGTAAGTTCCTGAGGAAATGTATGAATGATTCGGATTGCTTAAGGTAGAGGTATTGCCATCTCCAAAATCCCAGTCCACACTTGCCAGCCCAACAGATAGGTTAGTAAACGTAAAATCTTGATTCACGCAAACAGAGTCCGGTGCTGTTGTGAAGTCTACTACAGGGGATGGGTTAACGGTTATGGAAACACTGGCTGTGTCATAACTACATCCATCATTCACAAAGAGCTGAACATTGTAGGTTCCGGGGTTGACAAAAGTGTGCGTTGGGTCATGCAGTGTAGACACATTCCCATCTCCAAAATCCCAGCTGTAAAAAGTCGAGCTTTGAGAGAACTGAGTGAAATTAACTGTCAATGGTTCGCAGCCAACGGTCTGATCAGCGTTAAAGAAAGCCGTCACACTATTTGGAAGTACCGTAATGGTGTGGTAGGCTGTGTCTGATCCACATTCGTTTTCAACCACTAACATAATGGTGTATGTAGTATCGCTGGCACCGGTTGTAAACGTATGGTTGAATAATGAATCTGATGTATTGCTGGTTGTACCGTCTCCAAAATCCCAGAAATAAGTGTCAGGAAGCCCAAGGCTACTATTAGAGAAATCCAGAGTTAACGGGCTGCATCCTGTATTCACATTTGTACCGAAAATAGCTGTGGGAGAGGGCATGACCTGTACAGAATCTGTATGACTTACAGTGCCGCAAAAGTTAGTTACATCTAATTGTATGTAATAAATACTATCTGCCAAAACACCTTGTTGATAAACTTCATTCGCTGGATTGGCTAAATTGGACGTATTGCCATTCCCAAAGTTCCAGGAATAAGAAATACTTTGTCCCGATGATAAATCAGTAAAAGCAACATTCAACGGTGCGCATCCTGAATCAGGAGCTACTGTGAAGTTGGCTGTTGGTGGCTCCATTACATCAATAGTTCCCGAAATGGAGTCCAAACATCCTGTACCGGAGCTTGCAATCAATTGAATGGTGTAGGTGCCAATAGCATTGTACGTATGACTTGGATTCGTCGCAATAGATCCGTTTCCGTCTCCGAAATCCCACTGATAACTGCTGGCACCGAGACTGGTGTTATTAAAGTTTTCTGCTATTCCCACACAAGCGATTGGATTATTAGTAAATGATGGTACCGGAAGTGGATTTACAGTTGCTAAGAGCGTGTCCGTGTTAAGACATGTAGTCACTGGATCTGTGTAACTGTAGATTATGTTGTGAGTGCCATTTCCGGCTGTCGCAGGATCAAATGTACCAAGAACAGGGTCTGTAATTCCCACGCCCGACCATGTTCCTCCGGCTGGTGTTCCTGAAAAGTTAACCGCTGGTTCTGAGATGCAAAAATCCTGATCCAAACCTGCATTAACCGTTGGTAAATCATGAACGGTTACTTGTATTTGGTCGGTAGTTAAGCAATTCCCTGCCCCGATTGAATAGTCAAGGATAAAAATGCCTGAAGTAATGGGGGAATAGTCACCATTCGGAAGAACGTTGGTACCCGTCCATGTGCCTCCCGCAGGTAGTCCCCCAAGATTGATAGTGGGTTCATTGATACAAAATTCTACATCCGGACCAGCATCTGCCTGCACAGGATCAACAACGGTGATCACCATGTCGTCATTTGCTGAACAACCTGAGGCAAGAGAGTAAGTGTAGGTGACGGTAAAAGTTCCGATACCAGAAGGCGTGAATTGACCTCCTGAGGTCATATTCGGTCCACTCCAGATTCCACCGGCAGGACTTCCATTAAATTGAACAGGAATGGCCTGGTTACATAGGGTTGTATCGTTCCCCGCACTTACAATGGGCAGCGCATTAACCGTAGCTACCAAACTATCAATGTTGTTGCAGCCTGTTACCGGATCCTGGTAAGTGTAATATAAAGTATGAAGCCCTAAACCAGCAGTCATTGCAGTGAACTCTCCAGTTGGATTGGTAATTCCATTTCCTGACCATGTGCCCCCGACTGGCATACCGGAGAGATTGAGAGGATTTGCATCCAGGCAAATGTCAAAGTCCGCTCCAGCATCAACCACCGGTAAATCATGCACCGTGATGTCCTTATTGTCGGTAGTTAAACATGAGCCTACACCAACAGAATAGGTAACAGTATGAACGCCAGCACCGCTTACACCAGGATCAAAATCATTGCTTATTACCCCTGTCCCAGACCAGTTTCCTCCATTTGGAGAACCGTTTAATGTGAAGACACCTGCATCTATGCAAACAGTTGTGTCGTTACCAGCATCTGCTGGAATTGGATCAACAACTGTCACAACCAAACTGTCAAGGTTTGAACAATTATTACCATCCGTATAATCATAATATACAGTAAAGGTTCCGATTCCGGCAGGAGTAAACTGACCGCCAGCATTGATATGCGGACCAGACCAATTCCCACCGACAGGAGTTCCCGTTAATTGAATGGCCACAGGTTGGTTGCAAGCAGTGGTATCGTTCCCCGCATTCACCAAAGGCAGATCATTCACCGTGATATCCAGATTGTCATCGTTATTGCATCCGGTTGTTGCATCTGTGTATGAATAGTTAACAGTGAATGTGCCAGCTCCACTAAGAGTCGGATCGAAATTTCCTCCTGCAGTCACCACTGAACCAGACCAGCCCCCGCCTGCTGGGCTGCCATTTAATACCAGAATACCGTTGTCAATACAAATCGTTTCGTCTAAACCAGCATCTACTACCGGTAAATCAAGAACGGTGATTTCAATGTCTTCTGAGGTGGTGCAAGAACCACTGCCAAACGTATAAGTCAATGTGTTGACGCCAACCGTAGCTGGGGTGAATGCCCCCCCACTACTAACATTGGTACCGGTCCAGGTTCCCCCGGCTGGAGAAGCGGATAGATTCAATATTGCAGAGGTGAGGCAAACACTGGTGTCATTTCCAAGAGCAATAATAGCTGGATCAATCACATTTACCTGAACTGTGTCGATTTGAGTACAGCCATTTCCATCGGTAAATGAGTAAAAAACCTCTTCAGTTACAACACCTGCCGGCGTGTAAATACCGCCTGTTGTAATATTTGGTCCTGACCATGAACCACCTGCCGGAGTGCCAATTAATTGCTCTCCTACTGGCTGATTACATAAGGTAGTATCCGGTCCTCCATCAACAAGAGGAAGTGGGTTTACATTGACAGTGACTTGAATGGTATGGTCGCATCCACCTGTTGTTCCTGTGACGTCATACACAATAGTTGAGGAGGGAAATGCATCCACAGTTGCTCCTGTAGTAGCACTTAAACCAGTAGCAGGTGACCAGGTGTAAGTAGTCGCTCCTGATGCCGTAAGGGACACTGTGTCGCCTTCACAAATGGTAGCAGGGCTCGGAATTACTGTCACTACTGGTGCTGGATCAATAGTAACATTCAAATTTGCCGGTTGAGATGGGCAACCGCCATTGTCAATTACCAGTTGATAGGCACCGGAATTGGCAGCTGTTGTATTCGGAATAAATGGATCTTCCAGATTTGAAGTAAAAGCGTTTGGTCCGGTCCAACTGTATGTTCCTCCTGCCACTGCATTGGACGTTAGGAATAGTGTATCTCCTTCACAAATGGGGGCGTTACTTCCTATTGTTGGAATGGCAGGAGCAGCATTCACAGTTACATTTTGACTTGCATTTGCTGTTCCGCATGAATTTGTGGCAGCTACGGTTATCGTAGGGGTGCCGGCAGTATTGAAAGTGACTGAGCCAGGTGTTTGTCCGTTAAAGGTTCCGGGAGTACCTCCAGGAAATGTCCAGTTGTAAGAAGTGATCGGATTGTCGCAATCGTTGAAAGTTGCGATTGGACTTACAGCCTGTCCTTCACAAATGGTTCCCAATGGCGGAAAGTCGATCTCCGGTATGGTGTAAACGTTCACAGTGTCTTGATGGGTAAAAGTTCCACAAGCATTGGTCACGCTCAAGGTGATGATGTATTCTCCTGGGTCCAAAAACTCAAATTCAGGGTTAATGGAATTTTGGTCGGTTCCGTTAATGAAATTGAACGTTCCTGTTGCAGGATTACATGGCGATCCGTTAAAAGTAACAGTCCATAAATTGGTGGTGTCACAAATGTCGATGGCAGAAGTAAGGTTGGTGGATTGCACATTTAAAGGCAAGCAACCTTCTTTCGGAGTGATAGAGAAGTCAGGAACAGGTGCTGCTTCAATACAAATGGTATGCGTTTCTGTAGAATTGCCACAACTGTTAGACGCCGTCAGGGATACAGTATATGTACCGGGGGTAGTATAGGTATGTGTTTGAGGTGCATTATTAAAAACGTTGGCAGTGGTTCCATCGCCAAAATCCCATTGGTAGAATGTCGCGTTTGAGCAGGTATTGTTAAAGCCCTCTATGCTTGTATTGGTGAAATTAACCAGTGTATTCACACAAGCAGGATTTGGAGCGGCTGAAAAATGAGCTTCAGGTCCTGTGTACACCCTTACAGGATTCACTGTTGCTACAGATTGGTCACAAGAGTTGATCGCCGTAATGGTAAAAGTAAAAGCGCCACCAGCACCACATGAGCTTTCAGTGTAAGTATGACAAATGGTAGGCGGCACAGGGTGAGGAAAGGTATCAATGGGACTGCCATCTCCATAATCCACTGTATAAATAGTTGAATTGTGATTCCCTCCGGCACCTGATATTGGGAAGCATAAATTCAGAGGACCACATCCATTCGTGTTACCTGGATTGGCGACTCCCACGGCTGGGTTAGTAATATTTGAAATGAGGTATTCCGTAGTGTCGATACAGCCATTTGTACCAGTAATGATATATAAGAGGTTGTATATGTTTCCTGGTGCATAAGTATGCATCACACCGGCACCCGGAAAAGTAGCTCCAGTAAAATCGGCACTGCCGTCTCCCCAAATAATCTGATAGTTGGCATTTGAAGTTGGTGTGCTGTTGTCGAATAAAGTGATGTCGAAGGGCGAACCATCACAGTTTTTAAAACTTGAAAAGGGATCCATTAATACGGGATCAGGGGATTGGTTAACGGTGACTGTTTCAATGTGGTTATCTGAACAACCATTGGCGTCTGTCACAGTTAAAGTCACGTTAAAGCTTTGTGTTCCGGAACCAGGTGCATAAAATTCATGACTTGGGTTAAGAGCAGAGGACGTGTTGCCATTCGAACCGGGATTATCAAAATCCCAGCTGTAAGTCAAACCATTCCCTGTTGAGTTGTTTAAGAAGCTAACAGGTACATTTGAACATTGATTATTAGGTCCAAAATTAAAATCAGCATTGGGAACTGGATTAACTGTTACAGTGACTTGATCAGTGCAAGAGTTTCCTCCAACTGTAACAGTCACTGTATAGGTGGTTGTAGTGGCGGGATTTGCTGTTGGATTGGCAATGTTTGGGTTGTTGAGTCCAGCTGCCGGAGACCAAGAGTAAGTTGCTGCACCGGGACCACCAGTAGGACTGCCGCCAATTGTGCCAGCGGTTCCTAAACAAATATCAATATCCGGACCAGCATCAGCATTGCATTGGGCGGTTGATAGACTACTGTTAAATACGTAAATTAACAGAACCGCAATGGATATTAAATATCTGTTTTTCAACTGAAAAGATTAATTCAGTGCAAATATTTTACAATTTGATCAAAAGCTATATACGTTAAATAGCGTATTTTTGCTCCAGAATGAATGGTATGAAGATAGCAAAGACGAATATTGCGGGATTTGAGTGTTTCATTATTTTAAGTGATGGTCTTTTAGATAAAGAGGCGAAACAGCAAATTCAGGAGGAAATTTTCCACAAATATGGGGAGATAGTCATCTACAATGCCAGTTCAAAAACCGGAGAGGGAGATCTATGGACAACCAATAAGTATGGTTTGGAAAACGACCGTCATGATGACTACCAAAACATTGATTTTGAGTTTGTTTTGTTCAAAGACCCATCGTTTTATATCTGAATTTTGCCCCATTAAAACGTCATTTTAACCCAGTGAAACGACTTTTTGTCTAATTATTGGTGTATGTCTCGAAAAAAGGGTCATATCTTTGCACCCGCAAAAAAAACGAGATATGCGTTCTATTGTAAACATATTATTATTGGTTGTTATCAACGTTGTTTTCGTCTATTCCGGATCTGCAACAGGCGGAGAAGAAAAGGATGATAAATCGGAAAAAGGAACTTCTGCTGAAGGTGTTGTTGAAGAAGCACCTGAAGAAGTGGTAGAAGAAGCCATTGAAATTGAAGCAGATGTCATTCCGGAATTGACTGTTGAGAATTTGAAATTGCAGCTTGAAAAGGCTGGTGTAGAAGAAGTGGATGTTGTCTTAAGACAAGCTATTTTGGAGACCGGTTGGTTCAAGTGTACATCCTGCTCACTTGGATCGAACAACTTGTTTGGTTTTTTCTACAAAGGGAAATACCTCAAGTTTGATAATTGGGTGGAATCTGTTGAATACTACAAATGGTGGCAAGATAAACTTTACAACGGAGGAGATTATTATACTTTTCTTAAGAAAGTGGGCTATGCAACAAGCCCCAATTACATCAAGCACCTGGAGAGTTTGAAAGGGGCATATTAATCAATCGGTTGGTATTGATTGAAGATGTTCTAATGCACTTTTTCCTAATGTCTTGAATAGGGGGAATCCAATGGTGTTGTATTGATAGATGTCGTCTCCAAGTACATCATTATCATTTAGATAGATTTTAGCCGATAATATAAAGCGGGTATTCGAATTTAAATCATGTACATAGGCATGATCGATCATAAAACCATACGCTCTTCCAACAATATTGACAATGGTCAGGTTTTTAGGAATGTTTGTACTGTCGTTCCCTATCAATAAATATTTGGTATGACCGTCCACTTTTGTTGTATCACCATAGTCATTCGGTGTCATCGATAAAAACCTGATCAAAGAATCCTTCTCTTGAGTAGTTATTCCAAGAGATGCATGGTCAAAAATCAGTCTTTTAAGCAGATTGTGGTCTGTTTTAAGAGGGAGGTAATTGTGATCTTTGAAGTTTCTGGGCTTGTTATGAAATTTGCCACTGTAATAATGTGCGTTTCCAATTTTGGCCTTTAAACCATGTTTGAAGCTGCCTTTATATTTACGTTTTACGCTTATAGAATCAAGGGAAGTCGCATTGGATCGTCGCCAATAACGCTTTTTACATCCTAATAAGCGTCTGCTAACCTGTCCGTCAATGGCATGAGAATTCATATATGTTTGCATGCCACCAGCACCGCTTAACTCGAACAGGTAGTTGTAAGAAGGATTGTCACTGAAAACCAGCATTTTCTTTAGAAGGGAATCAACCCGGTAGGTATCCACATAGTCGTAAGCACCACAAACACGAACTTTTTCCATAGTATATTCATGTTCTAAATCATAGTTATGTAGAACCTGAAGTGAAAGTGGCAATTTTACCGTGGATGCAGGATAGTAATAGGATGTGCTGTCTCCAATGTGATAACTTCTCACACTCAATCTACCATCGCTTTCATCAATGGTGGTAAGTAAGCATTCAAATTTGAATTTCGGATTGGCTCTGATACTGTCCATTCCGTCAATTTGAGACAGTATGTGATCGAGTGGAGATTGTGCATTACAAATCTGACAAATGAACAGGCAGATTATTGAAAGGCGTCTCATTGTCTCACAAAAATCTGATGATTTTGAATTTTGTCTCCCACAATGTGATAGCCTAATGAGAAAGGGAGTTCATCCAGTTTTTGTGTTTTCTTGGTGTTATCGTAAAGTGCATTCAAGTCTGGTTGATACATGCGATCGGTGAAATTCTTTATTGGACGGGTGTAATCTCCGAGTAGGTGAATGGTCCATTGCGCTTGATCTAAATAACGCAGAGGAATTCCCGTGTCGTCCTGGAAAACACAGTCCGCCGTTCTCAAAATACCATCTCTTACCACCCCAAAACCTTCATAGTGCATGAGGTAAGAAGCGGCTTTGACAAATGCATTGCTTTCAGGAATCCTTTGCTCCAAAAATGTTTTAAAGTTTGGGTGAACTTTATCCAAATCTCTGTCGCTAATGCTTCTACTGAAGTAGCTGAGGGTTTTTATTTTGTCATCCCCAACTGCTCTAAATTTAAACTGAACTGCCTGGTTTTTATCATAGCTCAAAGAGTCGTGCTTGTATATCCGGCCTAAATTGTCCACTTCAATGGGGTAAACATCTATAATTTCGTGTCCTGTTCTTGCTAAAAAAGCATAAAATAAAGGCAATACACCATCCGCTTTCTCTGCTGTGAGGTCCTCCATCATGTGCGTAGTAATAAAGTAACTTTTGGATAAAATATCTCTCAAGCTTTTTCGCATGGACCTCAGAAAGGTAGCATGTTGGCTTTCGTTAAAGGCATCAATGTCAGGCAAATCATACACTTTTTCCAGGGCAATCATGTAATACTCTGAAGCTTCAGGATAAAAGCTGTGTGCATGCAAAAAATCCGGACCCGAGAATGGATAGAATAGGGGAAGTGTGTCGTTGAGGTAGTCACTTAAAGTAGAGTCTCCCCAGGATTTTAAAGCATTTAGTCGGTTGGTTTCAAGATTCTGCCATTGCTTGTCAATATCCTGTTGGTAGGATCTCCATGCCGTGTTAGAATAAATCGAAGACATTGAATCACCAGTACTCATACCACCCAGATAATAGGCAAGTTTGGTTTGAGCCGTATCTGCTGGGATAATAACTTCAGGTTTATCAATAGACTGGGTAGAATCGGCTTCATGCTTTTCCGACTCTTTGTTGTGTGTGTTGTTTTGATCTTCTGTGGAGGCTGTTTGTTCTTTTTCTCCACATCCGATCAGACTAGTTATCAAGAATGTCAGTAGAATTCGAGTCGAGTGCATCGGTATCCTCATAATCTGTATCGTTGTTATTTTTTTTATTCTCTGCTAAAAAGTAAATGATGATACCCGGTACCAAAATAATTAAGGCATACAACAATTTACTTGGATCTTCTTTCACAAAGTAAATAATCATCCAGATAGTGGCTAAAATGAAGATAATGGGGGTAATTGGATAGCCCCAGGTTCTGACAATGCCATCATTTGATGAACTAGAATCTATTGCATCCTTTTGACCGGGTAGTGGCAACCCTTTACTCTTTTTATATCTGATAATAAATACACCTATCACAGTGAGTAAGGAGAATAAAAATAATATAAATCCGATGGTTTGAATAAGCTCTTGAAAACTTGAGATTAGAACTAAAATCATAGCGATAATCCCTTGCAGAATAATGGCGTATATGGGCGTGCCTCCTTCACTTTTGGTGGTGAGCTTTCTGAAAATAGAATAGTCTTTTCCCATAGACTCAGTTACCTTAGGACCGGCAATCATCATAGCGCTCATGGTTGAAATCATAGCAATGCTGAATATCCCCGAAAATATGACACCAATGTCATCTCCAAACAAATTGATGGCCACAATGTTGCCAATTTCTGCCTGACCAGCAATTTGAGAGAATTCAGATGAATACATAAATACGGCATTGATGACCACATAAATAATGGTCACAAGAATGGTTCCCAGTACGAGGGAGAAAGGCAATGATTTTTTCGGATTTTCCACATTTCCCGCAATGTATGCAGAGGCATTCCATCCTGAATAAGAATACATGACCCAAACCAAAGAACCAGCAAATGGGAGGCTAAATACGTATTCCCAGGTTATATCGGAAATGGAAAAATCTACCGAGCTAGGCTCAAAGTCACTCACAAAAAATGGAGCTACACAGAAAAAAGCAATTAAACTAACTTTAATACCAGTCAAAATATTTTGAACAAGTCCACCGGTTTTTACACCTTGCATATGCACCATTGAAAGCACTGCTATTGCTATGAGAGATGTGAACTTATAGTTAGGGATAAATTCTCCGAATATGTAATAACCACTGTCCGTATCTAAACCAAGTATTGGAGCACTGTATTCTCCAATGACAATGGCTGAAGCTGCAATGGCACCGGCAAATCCAACCAAAAGAGATACCCAACCCGAAATAAATCCCAGCGCCGGATGGTATAGTTTGGTAAGAAACGTATACTCACCACCAGACTCTTTATAAGTTGTGGCAATTTCCGTATATGCAAAGGCACCACACAGCGCAATAATACCACCAAGCGTCCAAATGATTAATATGGTCGCAGCATTAGGGATGCCACCATATTCTTGAGGCAAAACCTGATACCCCAGGGATGTGAATACCCCAACACCAATCATGTTTGCCATGACCATTGACAATGCTACCCACTTGGTGTATTTTTTAGTTTTTTCCATAAATCGTGGGTAAACATACGGATAAGATTATAGAGTCTTGAGAAGATCGACTACTTGATATGAACAATCAAGGATTTGAAAACATTGAGAAATTATTCGCTAATCAGAAGCGCAAGCCCACTACACAGATGTCATCTATTTGTTCTATGTCCTGCATCCAATCTTCAATGGCGGTGTTGAGCTCAGTCTTTTGCTGACTCAAAACTTTGTCTTGCATGCCCATGATGAGCTCTTTCATTACTTTAACTTTGAGCTTCTTGCCTTTTGGTCCGCCAAATTGATCTGCGTAGCCATCAGAACTCATATAGTAAGTATCGCCTTCCTGGATGTCAATTTCATGAACTTCATATACCTGATCTTCACTGGTAAAACCCGCCACTGCCACTTTAGTGGCTTTAATTTCGGTTAATTCTCCCGACCTAACTAACCATAATGACCTGTGTGCTCCGGCATATTGTAAAGTGTTTTTATCTGGGTCGTAACAAACAATGGCAGCATCCATTCCGTCTTTAGTCGAGCTTTCATCATCCACTTGTTTCAGAGATTTCTTGATGCCCTTGTTCATTTCGGATAATATAGTGCCAGGGTTGGTGATTTTTTTCTCTTTCACGAAATGATTGAGTTTATCGGTGCCAATCATGCTCATGAAGGCACCAGGTACGCCATGACCTGTGCAATCAGCACAAACAACAATCCGTTTATTGTCCACTTTGGCGAACCAGTAAAAATCTCCACTCACAATGTCTTTTGGTCGGAACAGGACAAAGGAGTCTTTGAAATTGTCTTTGATTTCTTCATCAAATGGAAGAATGGCCTCCTGAATCCGCTTTGCATAATTGATGCTGTCCATAATCTCCTTCTGCTGATGAACGATTTCATCTTTTTGGTTTTGCAGTACTTGGTTTTTATCGGCAATTTCTTTGGTGCGCTCAGTAACAACGCCTTCCAGCCATTCGTTTTTCTTTTTGAGTCGGATAGAGCTTAATCTAATGGCGACGAAAATGAGGATGATACCCAAAACTGCGTACAAAGCATACGCCCAGGACGTTCTGTACCATGGAGGATTGATCTCAAATGTGATGCTTTGAGTTTCGCTGATGACACCATTTACATTTTTTGCCCTTACCTCAAAAGTATAAGTGCCTTCACGCAGATTGGTGAATATGGCTTCAGAGGTGTTTTGCCATTCCGACCATTTATTGTCCTGTCCAATCAAACGATACGAGAAAAGCACCTCATGTTCATCATTGAAGTAGGGAGCTGCAAATGTAAATTTGACTGACCTGTCTTCATAATCAAAACTTTGCGCATTGATTGGATCTAATGTAGCCATTCCGCCACCATAAATCATTCGGTCTTCACCAACACTAAATGAACGAATGATGCTTTTAAAGTGCTCTTGTCTTTTATTTCTGTTATTGGGTTTGTACCTCATTAAACCATCTGCAGTTCCTATCCATAGCGTGCCATTGTGTTCGTAGAAATTCTGAATGCGACCGAATCTAACGCCCATGAAATCTTCTTTCACCAACTCATAATTGTTCCTTTTGTCGGCGTACATGATCTGGTTATCCAGACAAATCCAAACCTTGTCTTTTGTATCTAGCAGGTGGCTCACTGCTCCTCGAATGTCGAAAGGCAAAATAGGGTTGGCAGGGTTAAACATGCCCTTTAAGTTGATGTAATTATCTATGCTGTCAGGGTGCTCAATCATATAGTGCTCATCAAAAAAGTAATGTAAACCACGTGGGTCTCCAAATAGCACGGAGTCGCCGTAGACGAATGGGACATTCCATTGCGAATCCAGTCCGTCTTCCTGACTAGTGAAAACCTGATATTCAACAAAGCCTTCGATTACTTGCGCGCGAATGATGCCCTGACCGTTGGTGCCAATCCAAAATTCCTCATCAGAAAAGTTGGCAGAATTGTTTTTAACAAAACCAGTTACTCCGGCAATTTGAGCCTCCAAATAATCTACCAATTCAAATGTATTGGGGTCTAGAATGGAAACCCCTTCAAATCCTACCAGAAATAACTCTCCGGTTGATTCGATCATTTGAATGGCGTCCACCGATTTTTCACTCACCTTTGTCAGTTGGCCTAAATCCAGGTGGTTGATCAACGAGTCCATCAGAAACAAGCCATCACTTGATCCAATTAATAATTGATTCTTAAAAGGCATAAAATCCCAGACCTGACCGGAAATCGAGGGATGTTTGTAGAATTGATTGTCATGATGTGGTGGGTGAATGAACAATCCGGAGGTAGTCCCGACAATTAAGTGTTGGTTGAAGCGAGTGATCTTCAAAACGCTCCCTTCAAGACCTGTGTCTTCCGTGTAATACGACAGGGGTGAGTTGTAGTTAACAACTGAAATTCCATTGTTCAAGGCTAACCAAAGATTCCCTTCTCTATCTTCTAAAACAGACTTTACATCATCTACACGAATTCCCATTTTCTTGTTGATCCTGTGAATGATATTGAGTTGATCATCTATTATCAATACGCCAGATTCTTCAGAATTAATGGCAATCAGTCCGTCTCTGAGTCTCTTTGCATCCAGAATTCTGGCATGGTTGATCTCTGCTTCATATTTGCTCGGCACTTTGCTTAACCGACCTCCGTTTTTGGGCATATGAAAACTGCCATTATCTCTGGTTATGATCAAAATTTGATTGCCTTGGCTAATCATGCCGAAAACCCCCATTTCTTCCAATGTATCGGTGCCTTCTATGAATTCAAAGTTGTTGCCTTTAAGTACTGTTAGGCCTAGGTGACGCTGGCGACTGTATATTTGTCCATTGACCAAAAATGCCGTATGGAAAGCAGTTTCTGGCTCATATGCGGTCAACTCTCCCTTGGAATACTTGAAGATGCGCTCCAAACTCACGAAATATACCGCTTCCTTATGGCAGATAATCTTTCTGATAATGGAGAAATCCTGAAGTTCTTCAGGCAATTGGTCGCTCAACGACTGGTATTCCAATTCTCCCTTTTTATTGGGACTCAAAAGTCCAAAGTTCCTCTGTCCCCCGGTATAAATGGTGCTTTCCGAATCAATGCCAAGTGCTACCACATACGAACCATTGACCACTTGAATGTATCGCCATTTGGTACCGTCAAATTCAAGTACACCATTTCCCACGCCAGCATAAATAATCCCCCGTTCATCCTGGATGATGGCTTGAGTTTCCGGAGTGATATTCTTTTCCTCTGTATTGTAAGATTGTGGCGAGTAGTTGACTATGGTAGGTCGAAAAGATTGGGCTTTTAAAGTGCCAGATGAAAACCAGGTACTTATCAATACAATTAATATGGTGCCAAAAATCTTCATACTTTCGCGCGTCATCTAAGGTATGGTTTTTGCTATAAATGTGACTACAATTATTTGAACGAATGCGGTTTTTTTACATGTTATTGTGGGGGATGTGCCTGTTTTGTGGGATGGAATTGCATGCGCAGGAGGTGCTGGTAGCCAATAAAGAAGGCAACCCTATTCCGGATGTTCTAATCAGTTCAGGCGAAAAAACTGCTTTTAGCAACCAGCTTGGAATTGCAGATTTGAGCGTGTTTAACAATGAAGATGTTCTGGTGTTGACACATCAATCTTACCTCAAAAAGGTATTGACTAAGCAGGAAGCGTTATCTTTTAGAACCGCTGTTATTATGTTTCATGATTTGAAGGCTCTGGACGATATGACGGTTCGTGGTCGTTGGGAAATAGAAGACGGTGAATCACCAATTGACCTGGTAAAAGTGAATCCCCGAAAGTACCATTTAGAGCCCAACCAGACAGCTGCAGATTTGCTAGGTTCAACACGAGAAGTATTTATTCAAAAAAGTCAGTATGGAGGCGGGAGTCCAATGATCAGAGGTTTTTCTGCCAACAGGATATTAATTGTTGTGGATGGGGTTCGGATGAATAATGCCATTTTTAGAGGAGGCAATCTTCAAAATATCATTTCTGTTGATCCAAATTCTATTGATGATGGTGAGGTGATCTTGGGGCCGGGATCTCTAATGTATGGAAGTGATGCACTTGGGGGTGTCATTGATTTTCATTCATTAAAACCTAAATACTACTCGGAAGATTCAACTCGTGTAACAGGGTCGGCTATGCTAAGAACAGCTTCTGCCTCTTCCGAAATTAGCATTCACGGAGACATTAATTATCATGGAGATAAGGCGTCATTTATCAGTTCTTTTACGCAAAGCAATTTTGGAGATTTGAGAATGGGATCCAAGGGACCAGATGACTATTTGATTAATCAATATGTAGGGTCTGTGTTTGGTAAAGATTCTGTTTTGACCAATCCGGACAACCGTACACAAATTGGTTCGGGGTACAGCCAAATTAATTTATTGAATAAAGTGCGGTTCAGACCGGATAGTGCATGGGACATGACCTATGCGTTTCATTTTAGTGAAACGTCAGATATTCCAAGATATGATAGGTTGATTCAAACCAAAAACGGAGAGCCACGCTATGCAGAATGGTACTATGGACCACAGAAATGGCAGTTACATGCTGTTAATTTGATTCATGAGGCAGATAGAAAGTTGCTCGACAAAATGGTTGTTAATTTCGGTTTTCAGAAATTTGAGGAGAGTCGAAATGACCGCGACATATATGCCACCACAGAAAGGCAAAGAACTGAGCGTGTGAATGCATTTAACCTGGGAGTGGACCTTGAAAAAGCCCTGAAGGATTCTTCTACTATTTATTATGGTGTTGAGCACGTTAATAATCATGTGCGTTCATTGGCTTGGAGAGCATCTACGGAAACAGGCAATACCGTGGGAATCGCAAGCAGATACCCGGATAATTCTAACTGGGTAAGTAATTCAGTGTATATTGGGTATCGACGGAAGTTGGGTACCAAGGTGAGTATGCTTGGCGGCATCAGGTACAACCAAATTTTATTGAATGCAGTTTTTGATACGGCTTTCTATCAGTTCCCTTTTGAGGAAATCAGAAGTAATACGGGGGCTTTAAGTGGTAGTTTGGGAGCTGCATGGCGCGTTTCAAGGTTGTGGAAGTTCAATTTGAATTTTGCATCCGGTTTCAGAGCACCCAATATTGACGATATGGCCAAGGTTTTTGATAGCGAGCCAGGAAATGTATTGGTTCCAAATCCGGATTTAAGACCGGAATATGCTTACACAGCTGAAATTGGGTTTAATTATACTGATAAAGACATTGCCAGAGTAGATTTTGGTGGGTTTTATACCATCTTAGACAATGCCTTGATTAGGGGAGATTATAGTTTTAATGGACAGGATTCTATTATGTACGACGGAACCTTGAGCAAGGTTGAGGCATTGACAAATGCAGATGGCGCGGTGATATACGGGGCGTCCATTGCAGGAAAATGGAATTTGGTAAGCAAGCTTTGGCTCAAGGGCGCTGTAACCTGGCAAGACGGTCAGGATAGTAAAGGCGATCCTTTAAGACATGTGGCACCGTTCTTTGCAAACACCCATTTAAGCTACGAAACACCTAGATGGAAAGTGGATGCTTCAATGAGATTCAATGGTTCCAGGTCTTATGATCAACTCGCGCCAAGCGAAAAGAACAAACCCCACCTGTATGCCATGGATGAGCAAGGGAGACCGTATTCACCTTCCTGGTATACCCTTAATTTAGCCGGTAGTTATGCGTTTAGTGGTGTTCTGGTGAGTTTGGGCGTGGAGAATATCCTGGATGCAAGATACCGAACCTATTCTTCAGGAATTACAGCTGCCGGAAGAAACTTCTTTGGCAGTGTGAGCTACCAGTTTTAGTTTAAAGCATTGTCGTATAATTTGGTTGTTTTATGATTTAACTGTCATTTTGACCAGCGTGGAGAAACGTAAGTTCGGTGAAGCCAAATCTCTGTTATCTTAGGAAAAGAGATTTAGCTCCACTGATTTTCAATTCTCGGCTTTGCTCGAAATAACCTTGTTGAGCAACCAAATTATACGACAATGCTTAGCTTAATTGATCATATCTACGACTTTTTACTTAGTTAAATACGGGATTCACACGACTTCAAATAATAGAGGAAAGCAGACTTTTGGTCTATGAACCTCAAAGTACACTTCAAGACATTTTTTAATGGCAATCTGGCACTGGTAAACAAAATCATGTGCTTTGAGGTTAGTGGTACAAGATTTTACCATTTGCCGGATTGTCCATTCCAAAAACTAATCTCAAAACACAAGACATGAAAAAGTACATGCTTGCATTAAGCTTGATGTTGGGTTTGAATGCCTTCAACACATCAGCTCAAACAATTGACAAAGAAGCGACTTATGAAATCACAGGTAAGTCAAAAAGAGGGCGTCTGGCCAATGTGGAACAAAAATCGAATGGCGATTATGAGTTGACTTATTTAACTAAGTCTACTACTAAGAAGGCCAAATTTCAGATTTATACTTTCGACAAAGATTTCAATTTTAAAAACCTTGAAGATGGTGAAATCGAGTTTGAAAAAATGAAGACAAAATTCGCCTGGTTCAAATTTAACGGAGAATTGTATTCTGTTGAAGCAATTACCTTGAACTGGAATCCTGCCGCACCTTTAAAGCTTAAAAAGAAGCGAATTACATATAAGTACGACTGGATATTGTTGGGGTATCACAAGAAGGTAGAGGTTTTGGAAAAAGTGAAACCAAGAACCGATGACGGCATGAAATACTTTGCCAAAGGCTACATGGAGGATGAAATCACAGGAGATATCTATATCATTGCTGGAGCAGCGCCAGGTGCAATTAGTAAAGATGCAGGACAGCAGCTTACGGATTTAAGACTGTTGAAATTTGATTATGATCTGAATAAAGTGGCTGAAACAAAAATTCCTTTTGAATATGGTCAGGAAGTCGCATTCTCCCAAAGTTTTGCCTCAAGCGATCCAAACAACCCTGAGGCACTCGGTGTGGATGGTGGTGTTATCGTGTTCGCACCAACTGTATGGAAAGGAAGCTCTGCGCCAAAAGATAAAAACAAAGGTAATTTTACCTACGTTGAGTTTGATAAAGACCTCAATCTGGTAGGAAGAGAATCCTTTACAAGCCCCTCTCCTGGATGGAAAATTGAGACAGCGGTGTGGACCCCAAATAAAGAAGGCAAAAGAGATGTTTATTTATACGGTTCTGCTGCTTTTGGTAAAGACAAGTACTACAACGTGGCCGTTCAATCTGCAAAGAAAAAGTCCATTCAATTATTGAAAACGTCAAGTGGAAAAATCCAGTATGTCACAGAAGCCAATTTAGAGGATTTAGCTGCTAAGAAAGTAACTCCACCGTCTGTTAAGAAAACGCAGGATTACAATGGTAAACAAGCCGTGAAAGGGGGCTATGAGTTGTTGTCTACTGGCGGAATTCTTGTCATGGGACAGTTCTACGACAAAGAAGGCAAAGGGAAAGATTTCTACGGTATTCAATTTGATAAAGATGGAAACCTGGAAGCCACTTATGGAGTAGATTTGACCAAAGCCAATGCTTTTAAGACCGGAAACCCTTACAGCTTTTTGAATAAAGGACAGAATGTATACATGGAGGTCATTGAGATTACTGGTTCGGAAGCAGCTAAATTTCATTTTCCAACACTGACAAAAATTGATGTCAATGCCAAAAAAGTCAATGATCCATTGGTACTTGGATTGGAAGGAAAAAAGCAGAAGTACTTTATTGATAAAAGTTACCCAAGACTGAATGTGTCGGCAGATCAAATCGTCTACTTTGGTAGCGATAAGAAAGGAAAGACCATTTGGTTTTCAAGAGTCAATTTGGACTGAGAATAGCAGCAATTATTTTTTAGTCTGATTTATGACCGTTGCATCTGCCTTTTGATAGATGTGGCGGTTTTTTTATGTCTATTTTTTTGCACGATACTTGTATTCCGTAACTTGCTAAAAATTAGAATTGTGCGCACACTCATATTATTCCTTCTCATTACTTCTTTCACGGTCACTGCTCAGAAACCGGAAGTAGTCGTTTCAAATGGGCACACAGATGCCATAACTACCATGGATTTTAGTGACAATGGTAAATGGCTCGCAACAGGCTCTCTTGACAAGTTGGTGAAAATCATTCATAACTCAACGGGTAAAGAACTCCGTACGTTTTCAGGAAACTCAGGACGGGTGAGCTTTGTTAAGTTTGATGATAAGGCCAAGGTGGTTGGTGCCCATTTAAACTCAGATGAAATCAAATTCTGGAGTATGGAAACCGGAGAGTTACTCGCCAGATATGAAACACCAAGTAATTACTCCGAATTCGACTTTGTGTTGAATAATAGCAAAGCATTGATCATTGGTAAGGAAGGACAGCCTCATTTGTACGATTTTCATCAACAGTCTAAACCAACTCCGATTTCTGAACTTAAAGGAGTAACCAGGTTCAAAGCCTTAGAGAATTCTGATGAAGCCATTGTGTATGATTACAAGGGCAAGCTCTCTAAATTCAATCTAAAGACAGGTGCTGTTACAGCCGTGAGACAACTTCATCCGGAGTATTCATTTTGTCCAACTAGAATTGATTCCGATCACGACGGCAAGTACCTGGCCATGGTTTTCAATACAACTGAGATTCACATCATCAATACCAGCGACCTTAGCACACATGTAGTTTTGAAAGGGCACGACAATATGGTGAAGGACATTAAATTCGATGAGAAGTCGTCTACGCTTTTGAGCATTCAACATGGGTCAAAAGATTTGTTTGTTTGGGATTTGGAGGCGAAAAAACT
This sequence comes from Bacteroidia bacterium, assembly GCA_030433115.1. Taxonomy (GTDB): domain Bacteria; phylum Bacteroidota; class Bacteroidia; order Flavobacteriales_D; family JAUILH01; genus JAUILH01. The sequence goes on from JAUILH010000023.1 coordinate 33,339, forward strand.
GGAGTCAAGAAACAATGTGATTGATTTTAGTGGAGAATGGATAGAGCCTCATCCAAAGCAAGATTTAATTCTCATTGCCGATTGGAAGAAGCTGCTCTATGTAGATAGAAAAACAATGAAAGTCTCAAAAATTTTCAGGAGTAGGGCCAATAAAATTTTAAACATGGCTTACGACCAAAAAGGGAAGTATCTGGCAGCAGCTTCTTTGTCGATGGATATTAAATTGTGGGATTTAGAGCAAAACAAAATCGTTAAGAAATTTCAGGGTTTCTGGCCTGTAGCGATAGATCCTACAGGTAGAAAGTTGTTGAGTAACTACATGTCAATTAAGATAGCCGTGTGGGATATTGAATCTGAAAAAAAGCTAGCCGAATTGCCCACGCAAGGAGATTTAATCCAGAAAATTTGCTTTTCTCAAGATGGTAAAATGGTGGCGGGAATGGGCTTGCAGGGCAAAGTCTTCATTTGGGATATGGAGACCTATGAGATCAAACAAGTTATCAAGTGGCCGGCAGGTATGACCTACGGTATTGTCTTCAGTCCGGATGGAAAATATATTGCAGCCTCCGGTTTGCAAAATTCATTCTATGTATGGGATGTAGAATCAGGGAAACAAGTGGCTTATAAAGATGGTTTTATGTTGATGATGAGTGACTTGAAATTTAGTCCGGATGGCAACTACTTTGCCGCCTCCAATTGGGATAAGAAAGTCTACATTTATGATACCAAAACCTGGGAACTTAAGTCCACCTTAGAAGGGCATGTGAATGTAGTTCAAACCATTGATATTTCTGCGGATGGCAAGTATCTGGCAAGCGGAGCTGGAAATAATACGGTTCAGGAAGCTGATAATTCAGTCATTGTATGGGATGTGGCAACAGGTCAGCAAGTATGCAGGTACACAGGTCATGTTGGCGCAGTGAACAAAGTTATTTTCGACAAGACTTCACAGCTCGTATATTCATGTGGAGATGATGGCGCCATTAAGGCCTGGAATTATCAAGATTGTCAGGAAGTAGGCACATTTGTGAGTGTCAATGAAACAGACTACATCATCACAACTCCTGATTATTACTACATGGCTTCAAAAGATGCATTGGATGCCGTGTCTTTCAGGGTAGCCGACAATTTATATCCCTTTGATCAGTTTGATTTAAAGTTGAACAGGCCCGATATCGTCTCCAAAAGATTGGGAAAAACCCCTCAGGGTGTGATCAATGCCTACGAGTATCTCTATAAAAAGCGCCTTAGAAAGATGAATTTTGATGAGTCGGATTTGGCTGCAGACTTCAAATTGCCCGTTCTTGAGATGAAGGGTGAAAACATTCCGTTAGTGACCAATAAATCCAGTATTCAAGTACCCATCCATGCGTACGATGAAACCCATAAACTCAATAGAATTAATGTGTACTTAAATGATGTGCCTTTGTACGGTATGCAAGGAATTAAAGTGGATAAAGGGGCTATGGAAGTGCTGGAGGATATTACCGTCAATTTAATTGAGGGAACCAATAAAATTCAATTATCCGTTCTTAATGAAAAAGGTGTAGAATCTCTGAGACATACTTTGTCTATAGTGCGGAGTGAATCTGGCGCAAAATCCGATTTGTATGTTGTAACCATTGGTGTATCGGAGTACGCTGATGATCGTTTTAATTTAAAGTATCCGGTAAAAGATGCCAGGGACGTTACCACCACTTTATCCTCTGCACAGGATTTGTACAAGAATGTCCATCACAAAGCACTGCTCAACAAAGAAGTGACACTGGAAAATGTGGCTGCGCTTGAGAGCTTTTTGGGGCAAGCCAAACCTGATGATGTGATCATTATTTTTGTAGCCGGACACGGTGTTTTGGACGAACATTTCGAGTATTATTACGGCACTCACGATATAGATTTTGACCATCCGGAAAAACGGGGTTTGCCATATGATGCTTTGGATGACCTGCTTGTGAAAACCAAAGCCATTAAAAAGTTATTGATCATGGATACCTGTCACAGTGGTGAAGTAGATAAAGAGGAAGTGGCTTTTGGAGAGACTGTGGCTGAAGATACGGGGGATATTCAGTTTAGAAATGCAGGCGCCTCAGTGACTAAGAAAAATGCATTTGGATTGGAGAACAGTGTGCAAATGCTGGAAAATATGTTTAGTGATGTGCGAAAGGGGAGTGGTGCTCATGTGATTTCGTCTGCCGGAGGTGCAGAGTACGCCATGGAAAGTGATGAGTGGCAGAACGGCTTGTTTACTTACTGCTTGTTGTATGGTATTCAAAAAGGTAAAGCCAATCTGGATAGAAAGAATGGAATTGTGATCTCTGAGTTGAAAAAATATGTGTACGACCAGGTGAATGAATTGTCTCAAGGCAAACAAAAACCTACTTCCAGAGAAGAGAACTCAAGTATGGATTATCGGGTGTGGTAGGTTATGAGATGCAGAACGAAACAGTTAAACTGGCCATCTCTTGGTCTTTTTGCCCTCATTCTGACGCCTCAATTCAATACTCGCTTCTAGAATCTCAACAATCTCATCTACCAAAATATCTTCCTCCGGATTCACACGATAGATTTTCATGCGCTTTCGATCGCCCTGCTCTAGTTTAGGGTGATTGATTAAAAGTCCATCAGTTACACCAATATAAGGCTCTTTTGATACCTTGTCCATCCACAAGTAACAGAACATTTTTTTTTGATGATAAAAAAACGGTAGCCTGTATTTCCATTCCGGAGTGATGTCGTCTGAGATAGACAAAATCACATCTCTAAGTGCCAGGAAACAGCCTCTTTGCGGTTCCGGAAGCGTCATGTAAAAGTTATCTAGTTCGTGTTGCGACAATGTGCATTGATTTACTGCGTACTCAAAAAGTAAAATATGGTAGAAACAAAAAAGGATCGCCTAGATGATCCTTTAATGATTTTAATGGTCCTGGGATTACTTAACCACTAATTTTTTAACCATGGATTCTCCATTTTCTTGCCGGAAGGACACTAAATAAACACCAGAACTCAAGTTCGGAGTTAAATGCAATCTATTTTGACCGGTTAAGCGTTTGCTGAAAACCAATTTTCCGGTGAGATCACGAATAAAGATATGCCCACTTTGTGTTTTGCCAAACTCAACATATATATGATCGCCATTGTTGGGATTAGGATAAACACTGATGTCGCCATTGGAGCGTTTTACTGCCACTATATCAGAGAAGCTGTATGTATCGTCAAAATCGGTTTGCTTTAATCGGTAATAAGAAATGCCATCAAGTGGTGCCTTGTCCTCATCAAAGTAATACCTGGCACTTGAGCTATTGCCAGCGCCTTGCTGATATAGAATATCCTCCCAATTCATGGCGTCAGCACTTCTTTGAACGGTGAAATAATCGTTGTTAGTTTCTGTTGCAGTTGCCCAGTTTAAGTCTACAGTAGCGCCATTTGCTTTCGCATCAAAGCTCAAAAGTTCAATTGGCAGTGGATTGTTGCTAGATAAAGAGCCAATAGTAAACCACTGCATATTGTTGAAGTTGATATTGTCAAAGAACGCAACAGGTGCAGCAAAACTTGTAATTGGAATGACTGTGGCGTTGGCAAAATCGCCATCATCAGAATCAATCATAAGTACAATGTCATTTGGGTCACCAACAGTCCAATTAGATAAGTCAAATCTGATGTCAACGGTTCCAACATCTCCTCCCAATTCACAAACCCTCCATACTCTGTGCATGGCATTGTCAACTCCTGGAGGAAGCGTCCATGCAACTGGAGCCGCGGGGTGCGTATACTTAACACTATCATGTCCCCAAATCAAGAAGTCTCCCGGATCTAGAGCACTGGGCTGATTGATTCTTACGATTGCTGTTCCTTGGGCATCTGTATGACTTTCGTTCAGGCTGAACTGTCCGATACCAGCTATTTCATGTTGGTAGGTAGTGTTCAATGAGGCATCATAGAAAGTATTGGCGCCTAGAGTAATGTCGTATTTAGAGGCCAGGTGATTGTCTAAAATTACTCTACGAGCAGCATTCACCGGTGCATCTGTAAAATGAATGACTTCCTGAACGGCTCCGTCAAAGTAAGTAATTGTTCCAGCGTTGTCGTGATATCTTGAACTTCCAATCACACTACCAATCGCACCATTGTCGCCGTGTGCATATAATCTTGGAGGAACACCTGAAGTTGTACTCACATTGCTAGTGCCTTGACTCACACCGTTTAAGAAACCTTCAAGAGTTCCGACAGCTGGTATAACAGATTCGTCAATGGTGTATTGCAATACTGCTATATAATCTGTTCCCGGAGTTATTACTGCACCGGTCACATGCACAGCCCCTATAGGACTGCCTACACCCCAGGCAGAACCCGCACCGTTATCATCATTGTTACTCCAGATGTTGTAGTGAATTCGGCTGTCTGTATCTAAATAAATACTGATACCTCTTGTACCACCGCCTTGCTCATAAATCATCTGTCTTGATCCAACAGTTCCTGCGGTGAAAGCTACCCATATATGCTTGGCAGTATAAAATGTGTTGGTGTTGATATTGGCATCATCTAAAATGTCGTATACATCTGTAGTGCCATTAAATACAAGTTCTTTCTCTCCATTTGGTCCTGCAAAATTCATATTCGCCTGATTACCTGCCACTGTTTGGTTAACGGGATTGGCATTTGGACTGGAATCAAGGAAGTCTTGTACGTTGTTACCATCAGCATCAGGCAATAACCCGGCTTTCAGCCATAGAATATTATCAACATCTTGACCAACTCCTGCGGCACCTGTCCATTCAAAACTTGAATAATCCTTGATCGTGTAGGTGTGTGAAGTATTTACTCCCAAAGTAGCATTGACAATTGTTGCACCATCCAATGAAAAGTCTATGGTCTCATCCGATTCAGCGATGGCGTCATTGACTATAATGAGCGGCAAATATTCAATGGTGTCACCAGGCACAAAAACCAGAGTTCCCACGGCTGCTATAGTGTAGTCGCTCCCCGCAGTAGCGGTTCCCGTGAGGTCATCGTTGAAGTCGATAGTAATGGTTTGTGTTGAACTGGAAGACAAAGACACTTCAATTTGAGGTGCTCCGAGTGT
>JAUILH010000024.1 GCA_030433115.1 Bacteroidia bacterium
ATTTATGAGGGGAAATGATTTTTTGATATTGATCCATATATTTATAACCTTTGACCACAATGGGTCTTTCTATTAATTTAGGATATTCCAACATCACTTCTATCCACTCTTCATCTGAAAAAGTGACATTCTTAAATTTTTCCTTGTACACCGCTTCCCCTTTTCTAAGAATATCGGTTGGTTTAAGGTTCAACTTTGCCAATAGTTCTTTAAACTCCGTCTTGCTGGGAACTTCCTTCAAATACTCAACGATTTCAGGTTCGACACCACTGTCTTTCAGCAACTGTAGGGCTTGTCGACTCTTTGAGCATCTTGGATTGTGATAAATTTTCATGATGGGTATAATTCACTAATGTGCCGCTAAAGTAATTATTGTTCCGCGGACTTGCATATTTAAAAGTTTACATTTTACTTTGGTCTCTCATGTTAACGATGACAAATATTTCATTTCTAAGACCCTTCCACATTTATCTGTGGTATATTGGGTAGTCGTTAGCGTTTAATCATTTTTTTTCACGAAACCCAATTATCAAATGTCATGAACCGTTTGCTTCATACCGTATTGTCTCATACTTCCAATTTGGTTGTAGTGATCAACCGTGAGGGAATTTTAGATTTTGCGTCTCCATCAATTAAGTCCGCCCTGGGCTATGAACCCAAGTCCTTATTTGGGAAAAACTGGTGGGAAATTACTAGGTTGAACCCAACAGATATGGCGCAAATAAAACTAAGAATGACAAGATTTATGGACAATTCTAAGGAAGCTGTTACGGCCTATGAAGACTGCATTAAAACGAAATGGGGCACAGTGAAATACGTTCAATGGGATGCCATAAAAATTGAGCAAGATCAAATCGTAGGAATAGGCAAAGACATCACTTCACAACGTAAAACTGAATTGGAATTACTGGACACCAATAAGGAGTTGCGTTCATTGTTCAATGAGTTAAAAGATAGTTTGAATTATGCCAGCAGATTGCAAAAAGCAATACTAAAAAACCCACGAATTCTCAGCAGTCATTTTAATGATGCTTTTGTACTATATCGACCCAAAGAAGATATTAGTGGTGATATATACTGGTTAAAAGAAATGGGGGATTTTATGTTTGTGGCGCTGGTAGACTGCACTGGTCACGGCGCTCCCGGTGCTCTTTTATCTATCATTACAAATAGTTTATTAAAGGACATCATTGTGCGAAGACAGATTCTGGAACCGTCACATATCTTAAAATGTTTAGACACTGAATTCGTGAATTATCTTCATGAGAACCTCAGTGAAGGTAATATTCAGGATGGTATGGACATCTCCATTATGCGCTACCATGCAAAAAGCAAAACAGTGTGTCATTGCAGTGCCAACCGACCAATTCTTAAAATCTCAAAAGGCATCATTGAGGAATGGAAGCCAAACAAGTTTTCGATAGGTTTTCAATACGATTTACCCAAGACCTTTGACCAACATTGTGAGGTATTGGAAGCGGGAGATGAAGTCATTTTATTTTCAGATGGATTCCCTGATCAATTTGGTGGTGAGCGCGGAAAAAAATTCAATAGAAAACGATTCCGGCAAACGCTACTGGACATGCATGGCATGCCTGGAAACGAACAGGAAGGGTACCTAGACTATACTCTGAAGAACTGGATGCAGCAGGAAGAACAGGTTGATGACGTGACGGTGATTGGTTTAAAAATATAGCCAATCACCCTGCCATCGTTTATTCGCTTTTTTTGAATTCTATGACCTGAGATATCTGTTGGTCAAAAACCTGAATAACGTAACTTCCATCTGAAAGTGAGCTCACGTCCAGATTGCTCGTTTTTTGAGTCAAATTTCCTGTTAAAACAACCCTACCACTCATGTCATAAATGACGTATTGTAGGTCTTTCTGATATCTATCAAGGTTCAAACTCACCTGATCGACACAAGGATTAGGGTATAGTGACATTTGGAGGCGTGTTTCTTCGTCTTCTACCGATAGTCCCAGAAAATTGTCTTTGTACTCAACAGTGCTCACCTGACCACCAGTGGTAATGATTTTAAGAACAGGGATTTTTTCTCCGTTGGCGAGCCACTTATACTCAATCTCCTCAGGTCTGTTTACTGAAGTCCCAAAACTTGCCAAATCCAGGTAGGTTGTATCCGTTTTATTCAAAGTAGACTTTACCCTAATTGCATTGAAGGTTCCATAGGGCGTTTCAACAACCCCCCATCCATCAACTGTATCCGTTCTTACACCGTCTTGCCCATAATATAAAGTAGAAGGCACACTCAAATTGTAGTTATATATGTTCAAATTCACTTGTCCGTACTGAAGTGGCAAAACGTAGTTGGTATCAGTCGGCTGAAACCTGACTGAAGCAGGAATTCCATTGATATTGGCACCAAAACCAACCTGGCGGTAGGAGCCATTATCGAGCGCATAATAGTTGATCACTTCTGACACCGTTAATTGAGGCAACACATTGGGAAAGTCAATTCCCCTCAAAGCAAAGTCTGCCACATGATCAGGGTACAAAATGGGATTATTAAAGAAAAACTGATAGGCAAGTGGCGTTGACCCGATTGTTAAAAATGTATCTACACGTTGCTGTGTGGCAGTTAACATAGAAAAATTCCAGTTGTAATTAGTGCCTGTTAATTCAGGATTACTGACACTTGTTGGGTTCGCAATGGAGACATTTACAATATCGCCAGCAACAGGTAAATCCGCACTTGAAATAGTGATTTGCGCGGTGGCAGATCCAAGACAAAAGATCAAAACAAACAGCAGTGATTTCATCATTAAAGCTTTTCGGTTTGGTACAAGGTACATCAACTTTTGCCATATTCCATCAAAAAAGCCTTCAAAAACGGCATCAAATCTCCGTCCAGCACATTATCTACATTACTGGTTTCGTGGTTAGTCCGCACATCTTTAATCATTTTATATGGGTGTAAGACATAGTTTCTAATTTGAGAACCCCATTCGATCTTCATTTTTCCAGCTTCAATTTCTGCACGGGCTTCAAGACGTTTTCTCATCTCCAGTTCGTACAACTGAGACTTGAGAAGCTGCATGGCCTTTTCTTTATTACCTAACTGTGATCTGGTTTCAGAGTTTTCAATGATAATTCCGGAAGGTTCATGGTGAAGACGAACTGCCGTTTCGACCTTATTCACGTTCTGTCCACCTTTTCCTCCCGCTCTAAAGGTATCCCATTTAATATCTGCCGGATTCACCTGAATTTCAATAGTATCATCCACTAAAGGATATACATAAACTGATGCAAATGAGGTATGGCGCTTGGCATTTGAATCGAAAGGCGAAATACGAACCAATCTGTGAACACCGTTCTCTCCTTTCAAGTAACCAAATGCAAACTCACCTTCAAACTCTAAAGTTACTGTCTTAATTCCGGCAACATCCCCAGCCTGATGGTCTAGTTCCTTGACTTTGTAACCATTCTTTTCTCCCCACATGATGTACATTCTCATGAGCATAGATGCCCAATCACAACTCTCCGTACCTCCTGCCCCTGCAGTAATTTGCAAAACAGCATTTAAACTGTCCTCCTCGGCACTGAGCATGTTTTTAAACTCCAACTCCTCTATGCCGGTAGCGAGTTTTTCATGTAACCCATCGATTTCCGATTCATCTGCTTCTCCTTCTGCATGAAATTCAAGCAAAACTGATAAATCATCATTCATACTTTGTAATTCCTGAAAAGCATCTGTCCAGAACTTTAAGCCCCGAATTTTTTTCATTTGCTTTTCAGCTTCTTTGGGATTGTCCCAGAAACCGGGATCTTGCGTTTTTAATTCTTCTTCCTGAATTTCTTGTAGTTTGACATCTACGTCAAAGATACCTCCTCAACGCATCCAGGCGCCTTACCAACTCCTTAATCTGATCTGAAGTTACCATAATATTAATCTTTGTTCTTGGTACAAAACAAATAATAATAATCTAATTTTGTAGTGAAATGCGATTATTTATCCTTCTTCTGTTAAGCTTTATTGGGTTAAACAAACCTCAGGCCCAGTCTCTTCAAAACATCACCTTGGGTGAAGATGCCAAGGCGTATCTCATCACTTGCGGCCCAGGCAACGAAATATGGAGTCATTTTGGTCATACAGCTATTAGAATCAAAGATCCTGCTAATCCTGGCTTGGACCTGGCATTCAACTATGGCATGTTCGATAGTACGGACCCCGATTTTGTTTGGAAATTCACTAAGAGAACCATGCCGTATTCTTTGGCTGTTTCAAGATTTAGAGATTTCGCAGATATGTACATCAGGGAGGGGCGATATGTGTACCAGCAAGAAATTCTGTTGGATCATGAAACAATCAGTCAACTGTACATTAATTTGATGAAGAACTATGAGAATGAGGATGAGCGGTTCTATTTGTATGAGTTCTTTTTCGATAATTGTGCTACCAGACCAAGAGATCAAATCGAATTATTAGATTTTCCGGGCAAAGGGTTCAGCTGGGCGACACACCCTGATGCCGAAAAGTTCACGTTTAGAGATTTAATAGACAAAGGGTTCACGGCTACTCCATGGGTTGATTTTGGAATTGACATTGTTTTGGGCAGTAAACTAGATCGTCCGGTTACCAATCGCGAATTGATGTTTTTGCCTGTGTATTTGTCAGAGATTGCGGCCGAAACGGAGGTGAATGGGCGGCCATTATTCGGACCAAAAGAATACATCCATGATGTTGAATTCAAACAAGATGAAGCCCCATGGTTCACCCCCACAATTCTGTTTTGGGGACTTTTCATACTCATATTTGCACTGACCATTTTTCAAAACAATACCAGATGGCTCAAGTATCTAGATGTTGTTTGGTTTACGCTTTTCGGCGCTCTTGGAATCTTTGTCCTGTTTATGTGGTTGGGAACGGACCACCAGGGCACTAAAGCCAACTATAACATTCTTTGGGCAAACCCCATTCACCTTTTTAGCATTGCCTTTGTTTTCAGCAAGAAACTGAATCAACTTTTACCTAAATATTTACTGGTGATGGCAGTTATTTTGTTCGCTTTGGTGATTGGTTTCTGGCTGCTTCCACAAGAATTTCATCCGGCAAGTAGAGCCATTGTAATTCTCCTGGCATTCCGCTATTACGCCTTACACAGATTGAATCAGAGAAATCTTCTATTTAAGTCGAGCTAATTGTTAGGTTTTGCTAAATTCGTAATTCACTTTAAAAGACTGACATGAGTACGTATGATGTTACCGTAATTGGATCTGGTCCTGGAGGATATGTGGCTGCTATTAGATGCGCACAATTGGGGCTAAAAACTGCCATAATTGAGCGTTACAATACCTTAGGGGGAACTTGCCTGAATGTAGGATGTATCCCTTCTAAAGCATTATTGGATTCTTCCGAGCACTATCATAACGCCCATAAGAACTTTGCCAAGCATGGTATTGAACTTGACAATTTACGTCCCAACTTTGAGCAAATGATCAAGCGTAAAAATGAAGTCGTTTCTCAAACCTGTGACGGTGTTAAATACCTCATGGACAAAAACAAAATTGATGTTTTCACTGGTCATGGATCTTTTAAAGACAGGAACACCATTGAAGTGAATGCCATTGATGGCAAGGGCGATACTCAAACCATTAGCACTAAAAACACCATCATTGCTACAGGTTCCAAGCCTTTCTCTTTTCCCGGAATGGACATTGATAAAGAGCGCATCATTAGTTCTACAGAAGCTCTGGTACTTAAGGAAATTCCAAAGAAGTTATTGATCATCGGTGCAGGTGTCATAGGACTTGAATTGGGCTCTGTTTATGCGCGATTAGGATCAGAAGTAGAAGTAATCGAGTATGCAGATGGCATCATTAGTTTCATGGACAAGTCTATGGGTAAAGAACTTCAAAAATCTTTGAAGAAATTGGGAATGAAATTCCACCTCAGCCACAAGGTAAAAAATGTGGAGCGTAAAGGAGATAAAGTGACTGTAAATGCCGACAATAAAAAAGGGGAAGCAGTGACTTTCGAAGGAGATTACTGTCTGGTGGCTGTTGGAAGAAAACCTTACACCGATAAGCTTGGCTTGGACAAAGCCGGAGTTAAAATGGATGATCGTGGTAGAATTGAGACCGATACTCATTTAAAGACCAATGTTGAAGGCATTTATGCAATTGGAGATGTGGTAAAAGGAGCCATGTTGGCCCATAAAGCTGAGGAAGAAGGCGTTTATGTTGCCGAAATGTTGGCCGGACAGAAACCGCATATCAATTACAACCTAATCCCCGGAGTAGTTTACACCTGGCCGGAAGTGGCTGCAGTTGGCGCTACGGAAGAAGAACTCAAAGCATCTGGCAAGAAATATAAGGTAGGAAGTTTCCCTTTTAAAGCGTTAGGCCGTTCAAGAGCTAGTATGGACCTTGAAGGTCTGGTTAAGATTTTGGCTGATGAAGAAACAGATGAAGTGCTTGGTGTTCATATGATAGGACCCAGGGTTGCCGACATCATCATGGAAGCAGTAGTTGCCATGGAATACAGAGCAAGTGCAGAGGACATTTCTCGCATTTGTCATGCCCACCCAACATTCACAGAAGCAGTAAAAGAGGCAGCTCTGGATGCCACTGCCAAGCGACCTTTACATTTATAAAATTTCAATGGACCGGGAACTTTATCCGGTCCTTTTTGTTTGTCACCTATGGGAAAAAAGACTGCGGTACTAATGCTGCAATTGGGCACACCTGATAGTCCAAAGACTAAAGATGTTCGTAAATATTTATCTGAATTTTTAAATGATCCACGGGTCATAGATTTACCAGCTTATAAGAGGAAACCTCTGGTTAATGGCATCATCGTTCCTTTTAGGGCTCCCAAATCAGCTAAAATCTACCAAGAGTTATGGGATTTGTCTGGTGGCAAGTCACCTCTCATGGTGTATTCGGAAGAACTGGTTTCAAAGTTGAAGTCGAAATTAGGCAATGAAGCAGATTTTTTTCTGGCCATGCGTTATGGAAATCCATCCATGGATGATGTTATGGAAATCATTCGCAAAGGCGCCTATGAAAGAATCATAATTTTCCCATTATATCCTCAATATGCAAGTGCTTCAACCGGATCTTGTGTTGAAAAGGCCTTTCGCATTATGAGTAAGTGGTGGGTGATTCCGGAAGTAAAAGTAATTGGGCAATTTTATGACGACGACGAGTTTATTCAATGTTTCGTTAATAATACCCGGCAGTTTGATTTGAACTCATACGACCATATCATTTTTAGTTACCATGGACTTCCTGAGAGACAGGTAGACAAGGTTTATGATAGTGGTTTGTGTTCAGATAGAGATTGCACGCATGAAATCACGGAAGAAAATGCCCTATGCTACAAAGCCACTTGTTATGCCACAACCCGATCGTTGGTTAAGCATCTCAAGCTGGAAGAAGGACAATACACGGTAAGTTTTCAATCGAGATTAGACGATAAGTGGATCAAACCCTATTCTGATAAAGTATTGGAAGACCTGGCTAAAGCCGGAAAAAAACGTGTTTTGGTATTTTCACCTGCATTCGTGGCTGATTGTCTGGAAACTTTGATAGAAATCGGATCTGAATACCAAGAAGATTTTGAGGCCCTGGGTGGCGAAAAAGTAGACTTAGTTCCAAGTTTGAATGCCAATGATGACTGGGTTGACTATCTTGAAAACAAAATCAAACTTTATCTTTAGACCAAATACATCCTTAAGAAGGACTAAAATCTGGTCATGGAAATACAAATCTTGTCATTTGAAGCACTGAGCAATCAACAGCTCTATGAGATCATTAAATTGCGTTTTGATGTATTTGTTGATGAACAAAACAGCATATACGAAGAACATGACCGTATTGATTATGACGCTTTACACATGTTCTGTAGTGATTCAAATGGTCACATCAATGCCTATTTGAGGTTATTCAAAATGGACAACGGAATGGCCAGTATAGGTCGCGTGGTAGTTCATGCAAATCATAGAGGTAAGCAGCTCGGCAGACGTTTTGTTCAGGAGGCGATAGACTATATAGAATCCAATTGGGAATGCGACATTAAAATTGGCGCTCAGGTTTATCTAAAAGGATTCTACGAGAGTTTCGATTTTGTTCAGAGCTCAGAGCCATATGACGATGGGGGGGTTCCACACATTTCTATGATCAGACAGATCAAAACATAATATGTCATGAATTCAGGAAGTGTGACGGTGCGCTCACAAAACGAGACAATGGGACATAAAAAAACCCAGCACTACACAAGTTAGTACTGGGTTTTGAAATATATCTAGATCGGATTACTTTGTAATCACCATTCTTCTAGTCAACTTCTCTTTACCAGCAGTCATGCTGTAGAAGTAAACACCTTTCGCATAATCTTCCGCGTTAAGGTTCAACTGGTAATCTCCAGCAGCCACTTTTCCTAAGCTCTGAGAAGACACTACTTTACCAGTAACATCTGTCACTTCAAAAGTAACTGTTGCAGCCTCATTCAAGCTATAGTTAACAATAGAGTTACCATCAAACGGGTTAGGCGCATTCTGACTTAAGCTCAAGTTAGTTGCTTCCAACTCACCAACGCTGATTGCAGGATCAAAGTTAGCTCTGACTGACACAGTGCTTGTCATGTAGAACCAAGGACCACCAGAAGTAGCCGTAGGATCGTACAAGAATACAGTTTGCTCAGGAGCTGTACCACCAGATAGAGGGTAAACTCCTGAAGGACCACCATAGTGCTCAAAACCTACCAGGTAAGTTGTACCGGCATTCAAAGTCAAAGACCCACCGTTCACAGAAGGATCAATTGGAATAGTAATCCAGTTAGCTGAACCAGAGCTTACATCAGTAGCCTGAACAACATAGTCAGTTGGCGCGTCATAGATCAAGTTGAATTGACCACCAGCATCAACTTCATAAACCTGAGGCTTGACTAAAGCTCCAGCAGGTGTACTACTGTTAAAGGCAATAGAGATACCTTTCAAATCGGCAGTTACATAAATATCGAACAAGTTAGCCATTACATAACCGTTTGTGTTACCTGCACCGTCATCTCCATTCCAAAGACCACCACCAGTGTAATCAAAATCATTTCTATCTCTCGCGTAGATGAAATCAGTTACACTAATCATCGCTGTATCATAGTTGTCATTAGGAGTAGCATCAGAACCAAACGCTAAATAATCTGCATGCCATACCGCCTCAAAGTCACCAATTGTAGATCCAAGGTTCCAAGAAGTTGTTGTTGAATCGGCATAAGAAGTTCCAGACAACAAGTTTGTAGCAACTCCGTTCAAAGTAGCAATGGCAGCACCTCCACCAGCAGGGTAGATATTAGCCTCAAGGTTTGAACCGGCCTGATCATTCACACCATTGTTCGTCAATAATCCAGTGAAAGAGTTATTGATGTTAGACGACTGTTCGTCCGGAACACCGTAATAATTAATTCCTGTTACATCATCAGAAAATGCAGGATCAGCCAAAATAACTTCATCGTCAGCTGCAGTAGTCAAACATACGTTGTCTACCATCCAGGCATAATCGTAGTTACCTACATACTGAAATCCGAAATAAGCAGTAGGGCTATTTCCGATCACTGACGTTAAGTTAACTGAAAGCAACTCAGGATTAGTTGCTGAAGTAGAGTTTGTTGCAACACCAGCATTTACTTCAAACTGAGTCCAGTTTGTTCCATCAGTACTCGCAATTACGTAGCAAGTTCCCTGGTACTTTGAATAAAAGTTGTCAAATTCAATGGCAACACTTGGCTCCGTTGACAAGTTAATTGGTCCAACATAAAGCAGTGCGTCATTTGGTCCAGGACCAACGGCATCCGAATCAAAAGTTGCGAAATCGCCGGTTGTCATAATTGTACCGTAGGTAGACGAGAATGATCCTGTAGGACCAGTAGACCCAATTACCCAGTTAGCCGAAGGGCTACCAGTATTGGTTGTATTCCAGGTTGCAACGCCACTGAAATCATCAGACCAGATCGTACTTCTGTTTCTGACTTCCGGATTGTACTGGACATCTTTTTTTGTCATTTTTTGCTTCACATTAACTGCGGAAGGTGCTTTCTCAAAAGGAACGTTCAATTGAGCAAAACCACCAAAAGCAAGCATGGCTGTAGCAAATGATAGGTAAATCTTTTTCATAATATTCATTTAAAATTCTGTTTAACAAAATTAACACAATTTAACGTTGAAGTCAATAAAATCAGTCAGTATTCTTGCACTTACAAAACACTAAATTAAAAGACTACTAATCAAATAGATAGGTCGAAATTTCAGACCATTCGAATCCTTTTGACAACAAATACTGACTGATTTTTTGTTTTTCCTCTGAAGCAGATAAGTTCTTGGATTGTAACTGTTCTTGCTTTTTGACAATCAATTCTTTGATGGTTTCCTGGTATAAATTATCGTTGATTCCTGACAAGGCCTCTTCAATTAATTTTGAGGAAACTCGCTTTTCGATTAATTTACTTTTAATTTTGATTCGACCCCACTTTTTTACTTTCAGTTTACCATGGACATAACTTTCAGCAAAGCGAGTCTCATCCAAAAAAGAGCTTTCAATCAGTCTATCCAGAATAAAATCAGTTTGTTCTGAACTTAAGGTATAGGGCTTCAATTTTTTCCTCACCTCATACTCGCACCGGTCTTGATAGGCGCAATACCTTTCTATTTTGATGATGATTCTCTTAAGATGCTCTGATTGCCTAGACATCAATCACCTCTCCGGAAGAATTTTCAAAGATAGACCCAACCAAATCCAGAGAAGCATTGCCATCTACTTTTAGCTTGACACCATATTTTTTGGACCAGTCCTTACTCATGTTCTTGAATAAGCCGGTACTTTGGTTCAGGTAGGATGCTATGAAAGGATGGACCACCATTCGGCAGCTTTTCACCTTCATTTCGGTGCCAATATAGTTCACTTTGCTCTCCAATTCGTCCAAAATTAACATGGTCGGTTTGGCATTTCCATTGCCATCACAGCAAGGACATGTTTCTACGGTATCGATCTTAGTAGCAGGACGCACTCGCTGACGCGTAATTTCAATCACTCCAAACTTACTTGGCGCCAAAACGTTATGTTTGGCACGATCAGATTTCATGCACTCCCTTAAATGGTTGTGTAGTTTTTTCTGATTCTCGCGTTTGGTCATGTCAATGAAATCAACTGCAATGATCCCTCCCATGTCGCGGAGTCTTAAAATTCTAGCTATTTCTTCTGCCGCCTCCATATTGGTTTCAAGGGCGTTTTCTTCCTGAGTTTTACCTTTGGAAACCCGATTTCCCGAGTTCACATCAATGACATGCATGGCCTCCGTATGCTCAATAATCAGATAAGCACCTGTAGGCATGTTCACTTGTTTTCCAAATGATGCTTTGATTTGTCTGTGGATTCCGAAATGCTCGAAAATGTCTTTGTGACCACTGTATCTCCTCAGAATCTTTTCTCTGCCGGGAGCAATGGTTTGAATGTAGTCGAGCAATTCTCCATGCAGCCCTTCTTCATTCACATGAACTCCAGTAAATTCCGGAGTTAACAAATCCCTCAAGATTGAAGATGTTTTATTCAGTTCACCTAGCACTCTTTTAGGTGGCTTAGCTGTTTTGAGCGCACTGGTCATCTTATCCCATTTGGCCAACAGGTCTCTCAAATCCTGATCCAGTTGTGCCACTTTTTTATCCTGGGCCACAGTTCTAATGATGACTCCAAAATTCTTAGGGCAGATACTGGTTAACAGTCTTTTTAAACGGGCTTTTTCCTCAGAACTTTTAATTTTCTGAGACACTGAAATTTTATTTGAAAAAGGGACGAGCACCACATAACGTCCTGCCAATGTAATTTCGGCTCCCAATCTGGGACCTTTACTGCTGATAGGTTCTTTGGCAACTTGAACGACTATCTGTTGTCCGGTAGACAAGATATCGTTGATTTTACCATCCTTATTAATGTCTGGTTCCAGCTTAAATTTGCTGAGGTCTCTACTACCTTTTCTGTTTAGGATTTGTCCTGAATATTTGTTCAAAGATTTGAACTGAGGACCAAGATCCAAGTAATGCAAAAATGCATCTTTAGTATACCCCACATCAACAAAGGCAGCATTTAAACTGGGTACTACCTTTCTGACTTTTCCGAGATATATATCTCCTACAGAGTAGCTGTCATTGCCCCTCTCTTGATGAAGTTCAACAAGTTTCTTTTCTCTTAAGAGAGCGACATCAACACCTTCTTTTGTGGAGTTAATGACTAGCTCTAAACTCACAATGTTATATTTTGATTGACAAAAAATCTACTAAGTCAACACAAACGGAAGATTACTTCTTCTTCTTGTGTCTATTCTTTCTTAGTCTCTTTTTTCTCTTGTGAGTTGCCATCTTATGTCTCTTTCTCTTCTTTCCGCTTGGCATAATTATAAATTTTTAAAATATCTAAAAGCCCCAGAGGGCGTGTTAATAATCTCTATATCAAAAAATAAGGGCTGCAAAGATACGAGATAGAAACAGAAATACCAAAAACGGGGATTATTTCCCCGCTTTAACGTTGTTTTTCACGCGCTCAACAAAAGTTTTAGCCGGCTTAAATGCAGGGATATTGTGCGCAGGAATAATGATTGTTGTGTTCTTAGAAATGTTTCTTCCTGTTTTCTCAGCTCTTTCTTTAACGATAAAAGAACCAAAACCTCTTAGGTATACATTTTCTCCCTTCTCCAAAGATTCTTTCACAGAATTCATAAAAGCCTCTACTGCAGTTAAAACTGCTACTTTCTCAATTCCTGTTTTATCTGAAATATCTGATACTATCTCCGCTTTAGTCATTACTCTATATTTTTAAGTTCTTGTTGTTAATCAATAAATTAGGGCGGCAAATATATACTTAATTCTAATGACCGTGTTCTAATTATTAGCATTAATTTTGGAATTTTAGACGGGACGCCAAATTTTCCCAATGAAATCATGAATTTCGCTGCACAAATCATCAACTGGTACAATCGTAACAAACGAGATCTGCCCTGGAGAGACACAAAAGACCCTTACAAAATCTGGCTGTCCGAAATCATTCTACAACAAACCCAAATCAAACAAGGACTCCCCTATTATCTGGCGTTCGTCGACAATTTTCCCACGGTCAGGGATTTGGCTTTGGCAGATGAGCAAACCGTCCTCAACTTATGGCAGGGATTAGGCTACTATTCAAGAGCCAGAAACCTTCACGCCACCGCCAAGCACATTTACCACACGTTCAACGGTCAGTTCCCAAATAACTACGCCGATATTATTCAATTAAAGGGTGTAGGTGACTACACGGCCTCTGCCATTGCCAGTTTTGCCTTTAATGAAAAACAGGCAGTCCTTGACGGCAACGTGTTTCGCGTACTTTCACGATTCCACAACCATGATTTAGACATCAATTCAGGCCCAGGGAAGAAACACTTTAAAGCACTCGCTCTTGAGCAACTGCCAGACCAGGATCATGATATTTACAACCAGGGGATCATGGAATTGGGCGCCCTGGTTTGTACCAAACATAAGCCGACCTGCCACGATTGTCCTGTAAGCCATTCTTGTCTGGCACTTCAAAATGACACTATAGCATCACTTCCGGTAAAAATCAAAAAAATAAAGAAAAAGATCAGGCACTTCAATTACGTCTGCTTCCGGGATGCTAATGGCATTATCTTATCGAAAAGAACTAAAGGAGATATCTGGGAAGGCTTATATGACTTTCCTCTTAACACAAGTGATCATCTAATGGATTCCCACAAAGACTTAAAATTTGATGACCCCGTGCTAAGTGATTTACTGACGAATTCTGATTTGATTGATGTGGTAGACCATAAACATATACTCACTCATCAGACCATATTTGCACGTTTCTTTTATCTCCGGTCACCGAATTACTCGCATGAGAATAAAGTTTTACTTGAGGACTTGCATGACATCCCTGTTCCCCGTTTGATCGAAAAATTTATTGTGCAATTGAAAGATTAATCCCATATTTGTTTAAACATGGCAGGAAGCGTAAACAAAGTAATTTTAATTGGTAACCTGGGAAAAGATCCTGAGTTGAGACATTTGAGTAATGGAACTGTGGTAACCACCATTCCCATTGCTACAAGTGAGTCTTACAAGGATAAAACCAGTGGAGAATTCAAAGAAATTACTGACTGGCACAATGTGGTTCTCTGGAGAAATTTAGCTGAAATTGCAGGTAAATATTTGAAAAAGGGGAGTAAAGTGTATATAGAGGGAAAACTACGCAACAGAACATGGGAGGACCAGGAAGGTAAGACACGATATGCGACAGAGGTAGTTGCTGATCAGATGACCATGTTGGACAGAGCCAAAGCTGAAGACAGAGCTACCCCGATTCAGGAAGCCAACCCAAAACCCATGGGAGATGTATCAGATCAATTGAATAAAGATTCTGAAGAAGACGATTTACCGTTCTAAGCACTATGCCGAATTTACTTGACACAGACCCTGAACCCCTGCCTGCACTGCTCAACAGTGCTTCAACAGATGCCTCCTTCTTTTTCTTTCTAGGTGCCATTGTCATTCTACTCATATTGTCTGCATTGGTTTCCGGATCTGAAGTTGCTTATTTTTCACTCAGTCCAGCCGATAAAGAATTACTCGAAAATGAGAGCCAAAACGACAGCAGAGGAGCCAAAGTCATTAATTTATTAGATCGACCCAAGTCACTTTTGGCCACCATACTCATTGCCAACAATTTTATCAATATTGGCATAGTCATCTTATCAGACGCCTTTATGGCACAGGTGTTTGCCATTCTCGGCACCAATGAAAACGCTCAAATCTGGATTCAGATTGCCTTAGTAACCTTCATCATTCTGCTTGTGGGAGAAGTCATTCCAAAAGTATATGCGACTAAAAACAGCATGAAATTCAGTAAAATGATGTCGAACCCTTTACTCATCATCCGTTTTACCTTCAAGCCGCTGTCAAGCATCTTAGTTCGCAGCACAGCTTTTTTAGATAAACGCATTAAAAAAGCCTCTCCAGATATTTCTGTTAACCACCTGGAACAGGCTTTGGAACTAACCAGTGAAGAAATCAATCTTGAAGATAAAGAAGTGCAAATCTTAAAAGGGATTGTGAAATTTGGAAACACGGATACCAAGCAGGTCATGACTCCCAGGATGGACATGATAAGTTTGGACAGTCAATGTCCATATCCAGAAACCATTGACATGATCATTGAATGTGGGTTTTCAAGAATCCCGGTGTTCGAAGAAAATATAGACCAGATCTGTGGTGTGCTTTACGTCAAAGATTTGCTGTCTCATTTAGACAAACCAGCTGATTTTGCATGGCAGACACTTATTAGGAAGCCTTATTTTGTGCCTGAGAACAAGAAAATTGATGATCTGCTGAACGAATTTCAGGAGCACAAAGTGCACATGGCAATTGTGGTGGATGAATATGGTGGCACGTCAGGTGTTGTTACCTTTGAGGATATTATTGAAGAGATCGTTGGTGACATCTCTGATGAATTTGATGATGAAGACATTGTTTATTCCAAACTGGACGATGACACCTATGTATTTGAGGGGAAAACACCTCTTAACGACATGTACAGGGTTCTGGATATAGACGGCAAAGAATTTGAGGATGAAAAGGGGGAGTCAGACACCCTGGCTGGTTTCTTAATTGAAGTGTCCGGAAAAATTCTTAGGAAAAATGAAAAGGTAGATTTTAAAGACTACACTTTCACCATTGAAGCAGCTGACAAGAAAAGAGTTAAACAAGTTAAAATCAATATTAATAGACAAGAAGATGAAGATTCTGATACCACTGATTAGTCTCATTTTAATATTGACGTCCTGCTCCTCAGAGGAAGAGAAATACACCCCAAAAAAATTCGGTCAATTAAGGATCCAAAAAGACCTTACACCGAGCACTTATAAGCCAACAGAATTAATCGCCCATGCACATTTGACTCTGCCGGAAAACTCTCTTGTAAACATCAAACAACAGAATGATACTGTGAGCAATTTCGAGATCACCATAGACCGCTACAAAGCCACGCTATACATGACACACATAGCACTTCACAACGATCTTAGGGAGCGCATAGAACAATCCAATGACATCACCAAGCAACACTTAATCAAGGCAGATGATTTTTACGACTCACTGATTTTTAAACCGGAAAACGGGGTTTATGCGCAGGTATTTAATTTAACGGGAAATGTGGCGTCCAATTTACAATTCATTGCTACCGATTCAAGTAAAAACTTACTAAGAGGCGCTTTGTACTTCTATGCCAGTCCCAACTATGATTCACTCAAGCCTTATTTGAGCGTCATAGAAAGAGATGTCTATCATTTGTTGGATAATCTTCAGTGGGAAAACTAGTTTGGCTTCACAAGCTTGTCACAATCTTTGATTCCGGCTTATCACATTATTCCGTATTTTAGAGGCATCATTTTCACGCATATTTTATGAAAACATTGTTCATGTCGACACTTGTTTGCCTTTTTAGCCTATCGGTTAACGCACAAGACTACGTTAAAGCCATTGTCTACGCCAACGCCCAGGAACTTCAATCCTTGTCTTCACAAGGTGTTGCCCTGGATCACGGAAAAATCAAGAGAGACACTTACATCATCTCCGATTTTTCTCAAGCCGAAATTGCTGTGATCAAGGCCAATGGCATCAACTATGAAATTTTGCATCATGATGTACAGACATACTACCAATCCAGATTAAGCAATGAGCACAAGCCCCACAGCTCCTACAAATTTGGCGACCCACATTTGAAGCACATGCGTGGTGCGGGTTGTGGTAATTCTGGAGGTTCGGCAACAACCGATTATCCTCAACCCACTAATTTTTCTTTGGGAAGCATGGGCGGTTATTTTACATATCAGGAGTTTGTGGACAATTTGGATAGCATGGCTTCTAAATATCCCAACCTAATTACTACGAAAGCTTCCATAGATTCTGCGGGAAATCAAATTGGATCGGGAACGACGATTGACGGCTATCCGGTATATTGGGTTAAGATTTCGGACAACCCGAATACGGATGAAACCAGCGAATCAGAAATCCTGTATTCCTCCATCCATCACGCCCGAGAACCAGCCAGCTTGTCTCAGTTGATTTATTACATGTGGTACTTACTTGAAAACTATGGCACAGATGACCAGGTGACTCATTTGGTAGACAATGTTGAAATGTACTTTGTACCTATGATTAATCCTGACGGCTACATTTACAATGAACAGACTCAACCGGGAGGCGGCGGCTTGTGGCGTAAAAACAGAAGGAACAATGGTGGTGGCGATTTTGGAGTAGACCTCAATAGAAATTACTCATATCAATTTGGTGTGAGTGGTGCGTCCAGCAATCCTTCAGACAACACCTACCATGGTGGCTCTCCATTCTCAGAATACGAAACCAGGTGCATGCGTGCCTTTCACATGGACCATGAGTTTAGAATTGCCTTGAATGCACACACTTATGGTGATTTGCTGTTATTCCCATTTGGCTACGCCTCTGTTCAAACCAGTGACCATAATTTGTATGAAGCGTATACCAACCACATGGTGAGCAAAAGTACGCTCGCCGGTTTATTGAGTGCAGGATTGTATCCAGCTGCCGGTGACTCTGATGACTGGGGATATGCAGGCGATTTGGGAATTAAACCAAAAGTATTGTCAATGACGCCTGAAATCGGTGCAGATTCTCATGGTTTCTGGCCAGCAACAAGTGAGATTATTGACATTTGTAAAAACACCACTTTCATGAATCTATCTGCTGCACACCTTACCTGGATTTATGGTTTGGTGGCGGATAAGAATCCTCAGGTGATCGGCGACCTCAATGGTTACTTTAAATTTGAGTTGATGCGCATGGGGCAAGAACCTGGCAATTTAACTGTATCTATTGATCCTATTGGATCTGAAATTACAAGCATTGGTGCCAGTAAGACATACAATCCGGTGAATGTATTGGACACAGAATTCGATTCTATTGCCTACACTTTAGACCCCGGTATGCAGTCTGGTCAGATTTTCCAATTTGAATTAAGAGTGTCAAATGGATCTTACACAATTGTTGACACCATCACCAAATACTTTGGTCAAACTTCTGTTGTATTTGCGGGCAATGGTTCGATGAGCGACTGGACAAGCAACACCTGGAACACGACTACTCAGGACTTTGTGAGCTCACCGACTTCCATCACAGATTCACCTGGAAATGGCAACGATTATCCCAACGGTGCCAACAACATCATTACTCTAAATCAAACCGTAGATTTAAGCAATTCGGTTTCCGCAGTAGTGAATTTCTATGCCAAATGGGATATTGAAGACAACTATGATTTTTGCCAATTAATGGCGTCTACTGATGGTGGATCTTCATGGATTCCAATGTGTGGATTGTACACCCAAACCGGAACCAACGATCAGGATCAGGGAGAGCCTGTGTGGGATGGCACTCAGAATTCGTGGGTAGAAGAACAAGTAGATTTGAGTGATTTCTTAGGACAACAAATTCAATTGAGATTTAGGTTGAGAAGTGACAACTTTGTAACCGGAGATGGATTCTATTTTGACGACTTTACAATTTCAACTATTGAGAGCGCCCCTGATGCCATTGAAGAATACAGCATCAACTTAGGACAAAACATGCCCAATCCATCAACGGGAATCACATATATACCCTACAACTTAAATGGTGCCAATGATGCTAAATTGGTATTAAGTAACAGCCAAGGCCAAATTGTAAGAATCATTGATTTGAGCAACGATCATAAACAAGTTCAAATTAACACCTCCGATTTGGCAGCGGGTGTGTATGCTTACAGAATTCAATCTGGCAACTTAATCAGTGGTGTGAGACGCTTGTCTGTGATTAAATAAACTCAAAGCCATATAAAATTGTACCGCAAAGAATGCGCTTGCTAACAATAAGTGGGCTGGTTGTGCCCATCTTGGGAAATCGGCATAGGCCATAATAATACCCAGTAAAATTTCAACACCAAGTATGGCCATCATAGCCACGATATAAGGCTTGATTTTTTCATTTGACCAAAGTAGATAGGTAAGTATAGAGGAGCTTACTAAAACTGCCCAGGAAAAACTTCTATGCACTTTATAGTCCATTCCCAAACTATCCAACACATGAGCACGGGCAATTCCTTCATCCAACAAAATATCGACTCCTTGTCTTAAATGGGCGCCAGCCATTATCTGATAGACAGAGATAAATATCCCCAAACCAAGCAATATTTTGACCCACGCATTTTGACCTATTGGCAAGGCTTTCTCTCGGAGCAAATGCAATATAATCAGCTGAATCGCAACAATTACAAGTGCTAGCAACATGTGCACAGTGATGGTCCAGGGAATGAGGTTGCTCGCTACTACAATAGATCCAAACCAGGCTTCAACCACGAGTACAAATAGATTGAGTACGGCTAAAAAAACCAGCCATTTGTTTCTCTTTCTATACCATCGAAGGGCCAAATAAGTTTGTAACAACATGAATAATCCTGCAAGTACACCAGCTAGTCTATTGATATACTCCGTCCAGGTCCTTGCCGCATTAAAAGGGGCTTCCATTTCAGCCAAGTTTTCATTCGACCGGATATCATCCGCCAGATCCTTATTTCCTATTGCCTCTAAAAACTTGGAAAATCGCTCTATTTTTTTGAGCCGTTTCTCGGTATAAATCTCGCGGTAATTATCTGGCAACTGACTTTCATCTGTTGGCGGCACCCACGACCCAAAGCACTTAGGCCAATCGGGGCAGCCCATTCCGCTTCCTGTCATTCTCACAACCGAACCCGCAACAATTACCAAAAACACAAATATTAAGGTAATGCGAACAATTTTCTTAAATTTATGATCGTTCATAATATGTCCTACAAAAGTATATACATGTTTAAATCAATCCGCTTTTTTTCCAGCTTCTTTTTGCTGTGTTGCATTTTTGTGATGCAGAA
Organism: Bacteroidia bacterium; assembly: GCA_030433115.1. Classification (GTDB taxonomy): domain Bacteria; phylum Bacteroidota; class Bacteroidia; order Flavobacteriales_D; family JAUILH01; genus JAUILH01. Next base: position 19,969 of record JAUILH010000024.1, read on the forward strand.
AGGATATTCACAAGACAGTATCATTGCTGAGATAGAAGACAAATCGTCCTCAGAACAATCCTTTGGTGGATTGGTAGTTTTGAGACCCGTAAAAGAATTCCCATCAGCAGGAAATTTTAGTCTCGGTTTGCGGTCTACTGCCAGTTTATTTAATTCAGATGGTGGATTCGGCAGTGGCGCCGGAGGTCAGTTCAGACTTCAATTGTCTGATAGAGTGAATACAGAATGGTTTGCAGACTTAATCACAACCAATCTTTCATATGCTGGCAGAAGAACGGATGCTCACATAGGGTGGTCTGTTATGTTTTATCTAAAAAACCCTCAAACAGCGGCGCAGTCCATATTACAGCCCTATGTGCTTGCCGGACATTGTTTTGACTATACCAAGATCAGTGCTTTTAGCAATCCGTTCGAGAATAAAGCTGGGGAAACGGATGAGAGGTGGAGTTCTGCTGTTCAAATGGGACTGGGCACACATTTTAACATGTCTGACAGATTTGATTTTTCTTTGAGCGCGCAATATATGCTTCATTTGGGCAACGACATTCACGCACACATTGAAGAAGGCAGCGGTTACCCGGAGCTCGAAATTGAAGAGCATGATGGCTCAAGTATTGAAGGTCATTTATTGGTGACTTTAAGTGTTAATTATAAAATTGCAGACTTATGGAAATCAAGACGTTATTAATCGCATTGGTCTGCCTACCTCTTGGGGCATTTTCTCAATCTGATTTTGAAAAAAAGGGGCAGTTGCAGGCAAGTGCTACTTTCTCTATTGGTTTGATGCGGGACAATGTTCAAAATGCTTATCTGCACGGATTTATCAACTATTTCCCCGAAGAAAGTATATCTCTAAGAGGCGATGGTTATTATTTTTTCAACTCGATTAGCGACTTTAAGCCATTGACGCTCAACCACCAAATATATGCAGGTGGATTTTACCATTTCAAGTCGAGCAAGATTGATCCATACCTTGGTTTCCAACCGGGAATTGCCATTTCAAGTAGATCTGACAGCATTCAATCATTCGACCCTACTTTTACGGAGCCATCAGCAACCAGTGTGAATCCGTTGACAAGCTTTGTGGCAGGATTCAATTACTTTGGAGGCAAACATTTTAGCTTATTTGTGGAAACCAGATATACCAGAGGCGTTCATCTGTCAAATAGCTGGCCTAAATACCTGGATGAATTGAGGTTCAGTTTTGGATTGGCTTTTCAGGTAAATACCAATCCAAGAAGGAAAGTTCGCAAACTAAATGAAAGCGAATAAAACATGGACAACTTCAGATAATAATACGGTCCAATAAATCGGCACTCAATGAATTAGTTTTGATCAAACTTATCAATCATGCGAAAAACAATTCTGAGTTTCACTTTAGTGTTCGTTTCCATAATCACTGCATTTTCTCAATCACCTTGCTCTAACAATTCATGTAAAAAGGGTATTGACGTGTCTAAATTTCAAGGTGATATTCAATGGACAAAAGTGAAATCATCTGGTATCTCCTTTTGTATTTCGAAGGCCACTCAGGGCACCAAAATAACTGACCCAAAATTTAAGGCCAATTGGGAAGGGTCAGAGATTCTTGAATCTAGAAGTGCCTACCACTTTTATGTCACGACAAGAAAAGGAAAGAAACAAGCCAAGTATTTCATGAAATCCGTTGGTGAAAAGAAATGGAAAGAAAAATTGGCACCGGTTATAGACATAGAAAGAATTGACGGAGATGTGACTACTGAGGAATGGCATAAACAACTCCGAATTTGTCTAAAGTTCGTTGAAAGGAAATGGAATGTAAAACCCATCATTTACTCGTCTGAAAACTTCTACAAAACCTATTTGGCAGAAAGTTTCAAGGAGTATCCGGTTTGGATTGCAAGGTATCGTCAAAAAGGACCAGAGATGCAGTCGTGGATGATTTGGCAATACACGGACAGTGGCAAAGTAAATGGCATCAAGGGCAACGTAGACCTCAACTATATGCCGTGAATTTCACCTAAAATCTATACCCACATCCAAGCTTAACTTCACCGACTGACTGTTCAAATTGACTTCTGGGTCCATACTTAGGTTGAAATCCGGTTTCAGGTACCGCACCACTCACCGTGTGATAAGGCAAATAAAACACTATTCCCACGCTCGCCTCACCAAAAAAACGTTGCGAGAAATTGTATTGAACACCTGGTCTCAAACCGAATGCCAGCGCCCAAAAATCATATCTCCCTTCATGATCAACGGAGCTCAAATGTGGGTACCATTTAGTGGGTTCATATTTTTCTGAATAGTGGTCGCTCATATTGAGATATGTGACGTCAACAGCCACTGTCGGATTCAATTTGGGGACCGAAATCCCCCAAACAAAATACCCACCCAATCGCACTACATATCCTTTGAAGTTTGATTCAAGGCGCGTGCGATCATACGCCCATACAGGGTCAACCGGATAATCACCTTCCTTGTGAAAACCAGGTCCGTCAAAGCCAGAGCCTTTTTCATAATTCATCCGACCAATTGGTCCCCCTCCAAAATCCAGAAAAACACCTCCCCCTTTACCAGTATATGACAGACTTAATGAACTGATATGTTTTTCGCGCCAAAAAACACCATTCATTCCTACAGCCCATTTATACCTCTGAGCATGGGTCTGTCCAGGGATAACCAATACTATCAAAAAAATAAAGCTCCTAATTAACACCACAAATCCTCATTTTGAAAAACCTCAAATTCATCCCTTTCAATCAATAAAACATACACTTAACTTTGGGAACAATTTTTGCACCGTAGTGTTTAGTATATTTACTAGTTGAACTACCCATTTGTGAGAATTATTGTATTCATATCATTGATTTTGTCCTCCTTTATCGGGAAATCTACCCATCTGGTGGGAGGTGAAATCTATTACGATCACCTTGGTGGATATCAATACCGAATAACGTGCATTATCTACAGGGACTGCGGTCCAAGCAACTCCAACAATACTCAGTTTGATGCTCAGGCTAAGATTGGCATTTTCAATAACGGAAATCTAGAGATGCAGCTAAATGTTGCCAAAAGTCCAACTACCAATGTGCCCATCAATATAAACAACCCTTGTCTGGTAGTCCCTCCATCAGCATGTATTGAAGAAGCTAGATACATCACAACAGTCACGCTTCCTCCTAAGGTCGGTGGCTACGACATAGTTTACCAAAGATGTTGCCGCAATCCATCGACTCAGAATATTCTAAATCCAAATTCCCAGGGCTCATCTTATTTAGCACACATTCCGGAAGATCCATTAGAAGCGGAAAACAGCTCTCCCCGTTTTTTGAATTATCCACCAACCGTGTTATGCTCTTTGAACCCTTTTACTTTCGACCATTCCGCCACGGATGCGGATGGAGATCAATTGGTCTATGAGTTGTGTACTCCTTTTGATGGAGGAACTCCAAACAATCCTGCCCCCAACCCTTCTCCACCACCATTCTCAACCGTTACCTGGAACCTTGGATTCAACAACAACATGCAGATAGTGGGGAATCCAACCCTCTCAATTGACCCTGTGACTGGAGAACTAAGTGGCAATCCTACGGTAAATGGCATTTATACTTTTGGGGTTTGCGTGAAGGAATATCGAAACGGTATTCTGCTGAGTGAATCCAGACGAGATTTCCAATTTTGGGTAACAAATTGTGATCCACTATTGCTGGCAGGAATTCCGGCTCAAACAGATTCTTGTGCAGGTTTCACCATTAACTTTACCAACAACAGTGTTGGGAGCTCCTTTTACGAGTGGGATTTTGGAGATGGCAACACATCCACGCAGGTAAACCCTACTCACACCTATGCTGCCCAGGGCAATTATACCATTCAATTAATTGCAAACCCGGGCTGGCCCTGTGCTGATACAGCCATAACCACCTATCAGGTAAAAGAGCCCTTGTCGGTCGATTTTGTCCGGCCCAACGCTCAATGTGTTACAACTAACAACTACAGCTTTCAAGCCAATAGTAATCACACAGGAAGCGCTAATTTCTTTTGGGATTTTGGGACCAATGCCACCCCAAGTAGCTCTAACTTCCAGAACCCAAACAACATTATTTTTGGTGACAGTGGAAAATATGTGGTTAGCGTATTGGTGGATGAGGATGGCTGTACTGCCAATTACAGTGATACCATTTACGTCATTCCCGAACCTATTATCGATTTCGATTTTCCGGCTCAGGAAGGTTGCCAGGTGTATGAAGCATCCTTCACCGATGGCAGTTACAGCTGGACACCCTTAAATTATTTCTGGCACTTTGGAAATGGGGATACGTCAACCATGGCAAACCCAACAACCTACTACACCGACACGGGCTATTATGATGTGACTTTGAGCATTTTTTCAGACTCTGGCTGCACCACAACCAAAACGCTGGCCATGGACGATCTAATTCATGTGTTGCCGTCCCCTACTTCACAATTTTCAATTAGTCCGGAAGAAACTGATGTATTTGAACCATTTTTCTTCATCACAGACCAGAGCTATGGAGGCGTTGTAGACCTATTCTATCTGGACTCAAAAAACGACACCATATTACCTGGTAATGGTGGACAACATATTGTGGATGACACTGGTTGGGTGAATGTACAACAATGGGTGTATAATGAACATGGTTGTCCGGATAGTTCTACCCAACTCATTTACATCAAACCCATTACAACCGTTTATGCGCCAAATGCCTTTACACCTGACGGAGACGGTAAGAATGACCTGTGGAAACCGATCGTTCGGGATGTTTACGATTACCAGGTTTTCGTCTTCACTCGATGGGGCGAATTAATTTTCTATTCTGAAGACCAAGAAGCGGGCTGGAACGGGACTTTCAAAGGCAAACAATCTCCTTCTGATGTCTATGTTTACAAACTCAGGTATCGTGCGATGAATAAGATTCAGCAGGAAAAAATTGGTCATGTGACGCTGGTACGCTAAGAAAAGTGCCGGCATGTTTTGATATTCAACTTAGTTTGAATACATTTGCACCCCCATTTTTGGGTAAAACAATTTAAATTTAACTGTTATGTACGCAATTGTAGAGATAGCAGGGCAGCAATTCAAAGTTGAAAAAGATCAACAAGTATTTGTTCACCAGTTAGAAGGAAAAGAAGGAGACAAAGTGGATTTCCATGATGTTCTTTTGATTGACAACGGTGGAAAAGTAGCTGTTGGCGCCCCGGCTATAGAAGGCGCGAAGGTTAGCGCAGAAATCCTTCGTCACCTTAAAGGCGATAAAGTAATTGTCTTTAAAAAGAAAAGAAGAAAAGGCTATAAGGTTAGAAACGGCCACAGACAATGTTTCACTGAGATCAAAATCAATGGCATTTCTGAGAAAGGAGCTAAGAAGCCCGCAGCTAAGAAAGAAGCAGCTCCTAAAAAAGAGGAAGCGAAAGCTGAAGCTACTAGCGACACGCAGAAGGCTGAAAAAACTGAAGCCAAGTCTGATGACTTGAGTTCAAACACAGTTGCTCAGTTAAAAGAAATGGCGAAAGCTCAAGGCATTGAAGGATATACTTCTATGAAAAAAGCTGAATTAATTGAGGCTTTAAGTAAATAATAAACGATTAAAACCATAATAAAATGGCACATAAGAAAGGAGTCGGTAGTTCGAAAAACGGTAGAGAATCAGAAAGTAAACGATTAGGCGTGAAGATCTTTGGAGGTCAGCCTGCCATCGCTGGTAACATCATCGTTAGACAAAGAGGTACGCAGCACAATCCAGACAGAAATGTAGGTATGGGTAAAGACCACACCTTATTTGCGTTGTGTGATGGTATCGTTACATTTAAAAAGAAAAAAGACAACAAGTCTTACGTTTCTATAGAGCCTTTCGAAAACTAAGAAAGGATCAACTATAAAATTAAAGCCTCACTTTTGTGGGGCTTTTTTTATGCCTATGCTGGCAATATTTCACCAGAGTTATGAAACGGCGATGAGCTTTCTCAGTTGGCAGTAGCCTTTGGCGAAGGACTTAGCACAAGTGTTGTGCCTAGACCGGGCCTCACACAAGCAACCGTTACTCAGAGGAGGCACGACGAAAGAGTCTGGTTGCGGCTTCCAAGGAGAGGGCTCCCATAAGTCTCTAAATGAAGTTATCAATCTGTATACTCCTGCGTCACGGCTCAGAGTAGCGCTTTGGAGTGAGATCTGGAAGTTCCCCATTCGGATTTCGAAATCAGCATTTTCAGAACATCCACTCATCGAAATCATGGTTTTCTGACAAAAAAATCACTGTTTTCAGTGAGAAAAAATCAAATTTCAAGTCTTAAATTGTTTTTTTACATAACATCAAAAACTATGAAAGGCTATTTAATCCTCATCTGCTTAATATGTCTCACCGCATTCACTCATGCGCAAAACACATTCCCAGCCAATGGAGACGTTGGAATTGGAACCAACACACCTAGCGCCAGATTGGACGTAAACGGCAACATGATTGTGGACAGTTCGCTTGTGGTTAAAGATTCCGTCATCATTCAAAGAGATTTAATTGTGGATCAAGACTTCCGTCTTTATGGCGAATTCACAGGTTTTGACAAGGCAAAATTTAAAGATTGGGTGATTTTTACAGACAACGTCAAATTCAAAAATCTCCAATTATCGAATCCCATTGGCAAAAACCGCTTTATCAGTATTAATGACAATGGAAAGGTCTTTGACATACCAAATCTTTACACAAGCTCACAGAACGTCATAGAAATAGACGGCAATGCTTTGGTAAGCGGTGATTTGGAAACGAAACGCATCACAGCACTTCCGGGAGATTCTATTATTTGGTTCGGAGACAGCACAATAGGCTATCATCAAACCTTCAACCGTCTTTTTCCCGACCTCAGCACAGGAGGTATTGTTAAAGGCATTGGATTAGGCACCAACACCTTTCCTTTCTCCATTAACGGATTGGCGTTGGGTAATTACAGCTATACACGTGGCAATTACTCAACAGCTATTGGAAATTACGTTCAAATCCCTTCCGGGACCGACAATGCTTTCTTGATTGGAACCGGATCTGGTATAGGCTTTAGCAACCTATTGCAACACGACATTTCAAACTCCTTACTGGTTGGCTTTGAGCAAAACAAAGTACTGTACGTTGGTCGGGATGCAGGCCCTGGTCAAACAGTTGGCTCCGGCAGCTCCTATGGTGTTGGCATCAATACGCAATACATCCCGGAAGGCTACGCACTGGCGGTAGAAGGCACAGCCATTTTTGAAGAGGTTTGGGTAAAACCCCGTGCAGATTGGCCGGATTATGTATTCTCTAATGAGTACGAACGCATGAGTTTGGAAGAACTGGAGCGCTTTATTGCTAAACATAAGCATCTTCCCAAAGTGCCGTCTGCTTTACAAGTTCAAGAAAATGGCGTAGCTTTAGGAGAGATGCAAAGAACTTTATTGGAAAAAGTGGAGGAATTGACTTTATATACCATTGAATTGAAGAAAGAGCTTGATGCTTTGAAAGAGAAGAACCAAATACTTGAGCAGAAATTGCAGGAATGAGTTGGGCGCAGCGGACATATTATTTACTGATAACAAGCCTGCTGGGCGGCCTAATTCTAGTGGGAGTTGAGTCGTGTAATAAGTATAAGTATCCTGAAGGGCCGGGTTTTACAATTCGTTCAGTTAAAGGGAGGATGAAAGGAACTTATAAAATAGAGTCGTTTACTGTTAATGGGGAGGACCATACGCATTTAGTTAAAAATGACACTGGGTATAAGCATATGAAAGTCGCAACTAGGTCTGGCAATAGAGACCAGTTGTACTATTTTTTGGTGGACCCAGAAACCGGAGGTGGCGTAGGGTTTCCTAGCTCAGGTGATTTAGATGTATTCGGACAAGGAATTTATTTTACCGGAGGCATTAATCATCTACTAGTAAACTACCCTGTTTTACATTATTCAAACACTGAACATTATCCTAAATGGACCATTCTTCGACTATCTGCGAAAGACCTTTGGATTAGATATGACGACAATGATACAGTTTATAACATCAAATTTCGGGAGATATGAAAACCAAACTTATCTTATTCATATCGATTCTGGTTTTGATTGGTTGTAATAAATATCCTGAAGGGCCCAAACTATCCATTCGATCATTCGAAAAGAGACTTAACCAAACTTTTGAACTGGAAACTTACTTGGTGAATGGTGTTGACAGCACGGCAAGGATTAAAAGTGAGTTTTATCATTGTAATCGTCTAATATTAACGAAATATGACAATGGTCATCGAAACTTTAAAATGACCAGTTGTAATAACCAACCAGTACCAGGAGCTGACGGTTTTTTTTATGCAAGCAAGAAATCAAATGAAGTAAAATTGATTGGAGGATATTCTGGCAGTTTTAACGGTGCCCTTATTTCTTATCCTGCATTCTACGAACTCACCGACTGGCAAATCATTCGTCTATCCATGAAAGAGTTTTGGATTGAAGGAATTCACAACTCTATTACATACCAACTTAAATGGAAAAGAACTCAACTATCATGAAAATAGGATTAGTAATAGTCATATCAATTTTGATCTTGGCTGGGTGTAATAAATACCCTGAGGGACCATGGTTTACAATTCGTTCAGACAAGGGAAGAATGAAAGGTCTTTACGAGATTGAGAGTTATAAGGTGAATGGTACAGATTTGACGAACGCTATCATATCGGACACCTCTTACCTTCATCTATTCATCGATAGACGATCAGGTAATAGAGATCAACTTTATTATGGATTAAGAGATCCTGAAACTGGCGATCGCCCAGTTCATTCAAATAATGGAGACCTAAATCTTTTGGGAGATCAATTGCACTTTACGAATGGAATAAACAATGCTCTTATCAACTACCCCATATTAGGTTACTTTAATCAAACTTATTTAAATTGGACGGTTACTCGACTTTCCTCAAGAGACCTATGGATAAAAACTATAAAGAATGACACCACATATGAGATTAAATTTCGACAGCTATGAAAAGAAGGCTGCCTCTATTTACATATTTTCTATTTTGCTTAGTTCCGTCTACTCTTTGTCAAAGCGATTACGACCATCAACTAAAATATTGGTTTCACCGATGGCGTTTAACCAATGATTTTTTAAAAATGGGAGATCAACAAGGGGATGGCTGTATTGCAACGACTCGACATCCTTTTGGATACTGGAACGAAGATATTGCTCCGCAATCAGAATGGCAATTAAATGCGAACCTAGTTTTTGGAGATCAAACCTTAAGTCTTGGATATTATATTGCCGTTTTGGGAACTGAATATGAATTGCTTAAAAATTCTGGAAGGATTGGAGAACTTGAGCGAACAAAAACCGAACTTTATTACGCCATGGAAACTTATCGACGATTAGATTTTTATGCCGAGACCTTCCCATATAATTCAACTCCAAAATTAGACGGCTTTTTTAGAAGAGATGATGTGCCAGTAGATTATTTGGACTCCAATCTTCACCCCGACAATTTAAATCATTTTAATTCAGGCTATACAGATTGGTCGGGTGATCCGATACTATTTATCACTTCAGACTATCAAGCAAGTGTTGACGACACTGCTCCTCCAGAATACCACAACGAGCCCAGTTTTGATCAAATCACTGGACTCCTTATGGGTTTTCGAATAGTTAAAAAAGTACTACCTAATCAAAATTTGGAGGTTCAATTACTCGATGGCTCCTCCATTTTTTATCATTTTAGAGATATGGCAAGCGATTACACCTCTCTACTAATTAACAAGGCAGTCAACGACAATTGGGCCATTAAAAATCCCGAAGGAGATCTAGTTCAACCAGGGGCCTGGGCACCATGGTATAGTTTCCCAATAGCACAAACAGGTAATATTATCAATGATCTCTATTTTGAAAACATTGGCTACTATATTCCGTTTTATGGCTATCACGACTGGGTAAGTTTTGTATTTAAGCAAACCTGGATGGGCATGCAAAACTTTAATTTCACTTCACCAAGTATCGACTTTTTCTTAATCAAATCTATAAAGTTCCACTTGGCGGCTATTTCAAATTCTTGGAGACAATCACCTCAATTCCCTATAGGATTACCAATATTTGGAAATTTAATAAACACTACTGAACAAAAAATATACAACGGGGCATTCAATGAAGATTGGCATTCATTTTTCGGACCATTATGGGCATTTTGTAACGATCAACCCATATCTAGTCAATATAATGGATTATCTCGTGCCTATCAGCAAATGCAAGAAGTTCGCTGTCGTGGTATTTACGCCTACGATTTTGATTACCATATTCCAGGAGGCTGGAATACAGGCTTAAAATGGAACAGACGGAGTTCGGAACAGTTTTCCCAACCTGATGATGACCCCACACCAGGACAATTCCCAGGACTAGACTTCATGCTCCTCCATAACCTCTACTACCTCACCAACTCTGCTCCACTCCCCTCCTACGAAAGTCATAGCTACATGGTAATCGATTATCCGTTAACACTCACTCCTCCAGCAACGGTCAATCTGAAAGAATCATTTTTCAGCATTGAAGCTAAAGACAAAATTCCTGCATCTGTAGATGCGACATTAAGAGCAGGCTATGAAGTTCACTTAAGCAATGGCTTTCACGCCGAACAAGGGACTTCCACCCATATTTACACAGATCCATTCTCATGCAGTGATGACGGAGATCCAACAGGGGGATATAAAAATGGTGAATTGGATAGCTATCCAGCAAATTTTACTTACGGTTTTCGAGCTGAACCTGAAAAAAGACATCATGCAACTGCTGACTATACAAGAAATGTGCTTCAATCTCTTGATGAAGACGACCCCACCGACATCATAGTAGACAACAAACTCGCGTTCTCCCTCTACCCCAATCCAACCAATGATGGCGCTTACATTGAAACCATGACTCTAGACTCCAAATGCACCATTGAAGTGAAAGATGTGATGGGGCGTTTAATTGCTTCTTTTAATCAGCAAAACAGCAATCGGCATTACATAGACTTAAGCCAGGAACCCACTGGCATGTATCTCGTCACCATTTTTAATGGGAGTAATATTCACACCGAAAGATTGATTAAAAAATGAAACTAATTAGCCTTACTATATTATTCATAACCAGTGCATTTTGCAATGCCCAATGGAACACTATGAACGTTGGTTCAAGCACTGATCTGTTTTCTGTGAATATGATTGATGTTGACACCGCTTTTGCATCCGATCAAACAGGCAAAGTATTTAAAACAGTGGATGGTGGACAAACTTGGACCAACCCATCGCCAAACAGTGGAGGCACGAAATGTGAGTTTGTCAATTCAAATTTAGGCCTTGCCTTTGGTGGTACCAATCTTTACCAAACAACAGATGGCGGACAAAACTGGACACAGAAAATTACAGGCTTTTTTGATGTGTGGAATGCCACATTTTCGAGTCCGAATATAGCCTATGCTGTTGGTTCTAACTCAACATTCGATTCGTTACTCGTATGGAAATCTATTGATGCTGGAAATAGCTGGACAAACACTGGTGCTTTGCTCAGTTACGGTGGTTTTGGTGAAATTTGTCATTTTGTGGATGACAATATTGGTTTTGTTGGGGTTGATCTGGGTTTGTTGTATAAAACAACAAATGGCGGACAAAGCTGGGATACCTTAGGCGATTTTAGCACGACAATGAGCTCTTTTGTTGGAATTGACTTTATATCAGCGACTCAAGGCATCATTACGAGCGATATGGGCACATGCTATAGAACCATGGACGGAGGCACTACATGGGATACCATTCAAACTGGCTTTACCGGGATTATGCATGATGTCAAATACATCACCCAGAACGTGGTTTTGATTACAGGGGGCACAGGTTTTGGGGCGGGTTTCATTCTAAAATCATATGATGCCGGAGCAACCTGGCAACAAGACTTTACGACGAGTGCAGCAGGTATTGAATTAGATGCGATTGGCACTACAGCTCTTGTGGTGGGACAGAGCAATTCAGGCTATTATGGGCCGGTGGATACCACGGAATCTTCAGGAGTAGGGTTTACCGATATGAATTTAGATCACTTTAAATTGTATCCTAATCCTGCTGTTAACCAAGTGACCTTACAATTCAGTAGCATACAAACTGATGCTACTGTTTCCATTTTTGACAAAACTGGTAAGTTGATATTACGGGAAAATCATGCTTCAACAACGGTTCAACTGGACCTAAATGAGCTATGCTCCGGGATGTATTTTGTTGAGCTAAGAACCCCATCGTCTTTCAGTTCTCAAACCTTAATAGTCGTTGATTAACTACTCCACAATTGCCTCTTTTCCCTTCTCTTTGTAACTCTTGTCGTAGTGCACAAACAAATTAATCCAGATGATTTTGGATAGTGCGTACAAATAGGGACCGGTGATCAAGGATGCGCCAATCACAATCCAAACCAAATTCAATGCATCATAGTTTGGATACAACACACTTGTAGCCACCCAGCACGTCACAAATAGCGCTACAGCGAGGGCATACGCCACATACATGGCACCAAAATAAAATCCTACTTCCCGCTCATACTTCAAGCCACAGTGAGAACAGCTTTCTTTGAGATCCCCTGCTTTTTTCAAGTCATATACATTGCGTGTGTCCAAAAACTCGCCTTTATGGCAGCGCGGACACTTAAATCTGAAGATACTTTTGAGCTTTTTCATCAATTACAAAGGTAAGCAATCATACTTGAAAGAAATGTGATTTATGTCACCTTTGCGACTTTAATTAAACTTTGTATTGCGCAACCAGACTCTTTCGTCGTACCTCCTCTGAGAACGGTTGCTTTGTCTTTATAAAACAGAACAGTCAGGTAATAACAGGCAAAGGGTACAACCACACACATAGCAAAAGTGAGTTAACAACTCACAAAAAAGCATGCCCAATGGCAACTCTAAACTCTCTCCAAAACGCTACTCAGAGTCCTGACGAAGGAAGGGTGAAGGAGTCTGCATATTGATAACTTTATTTAGAGACTTACGGGAGCCCACTCCTTGGAAGCCGCAACCAGACTCTTTCGTCGTGCCTCCTCTGAGAAACGTTGCTTACCTGAGAGCAGAGAAGCACTAGATTTCAGAATAATTAATCGTATTTTCAAACCATGAAATTTGGTCAATTAGACAATCTGGATGGACTGGCGTTTTCTTTGGGTCAAACACCTGAATCGAGCATTGAACTCCTTCAGAAACTCCCTCAAAAGGAAAAACACGTGTACATTGGTTGTCCTGTATGGAGCGATAAAAACTACGTGGGTAAGGTCTATCCACCAAAAACCTCTGCTAAGAATTATCTAAAGGAATATTGCAAGCAATTCAATAGTATTGAGGTAAATGCCACACGTTATGGCATGAAAACCAGAGACACCTGGGAACAATGGAAAACCTGTGCTACCAATGGCTTCAAATTCTCGTTTAAGTTCCCTGACAACATTATGATTCGAAAGAATTTACTGGACCAATCCGGCTCTCACATCAACCAACTGTTTGAAGCCATTGATTATTTTGCGGAATACGCAGGGATGCCTTTTATGCTTGTCCCCAATTACATGGGGAATAAACGATTTGATGAGCTCACTAAATTCATATCAAGCATGCCTCAGGAAGTTAAGTTGGCCATTGAGATTCGAAACCTTGAAATTTTGAACAATTCGGAATTCCATAGTTTCCTTAGAGAGGAGGGACATAGTCTAGTCATCACTGATGCTCCTGGCAGAAGAGATGTCATTCATCAAACCATAACCAACGATACGCTATTTGTCCGGTTTGCAGGCGGCACACTTCATCCATCCGATTTTACCAGAATTGATGAGTGGTGTGAATTAACCATAGACTTGATGAACAAAGGGCTCAATACCGCTTACTTCTACATGCACCAACCCGCCCCAAACAAGTACATGAGCGCCAATTTAGCCAGTTATATGATCCCAAAATTCAAAAAGGCATTTCCAAACGTCAAACTATCCATTCCTAAAGACTACTCTCAAGAGGAACAAGGATCGCTCTTTTGAATAAGTCATGTGATACCAAGGTTAAGAAATTAGTTGCGCTTGATCATGCGATTTGGTTCAAGAGTTTATTTTACCTTTGCGCTGCTTGAAAAATGCGACTAAATATCTCTTGCAGAAAACGCTTGGTTTGAGACGGTACCTTTATTTGTTCTCAAAATTCAAGATCAGAACCATCAAAAAAGACAAAAAGGAAACAGCCTTTTTCCTATTTCTTGATTTGTTGGAAAAAGAATCTGGTGATTTCCTGGATATTGGTGCCAATATTGGCGTGATGAGTTACCATGCCGCCAAAAGATTTCCGCATAGCAGCATTTTTTCTTTTGAACCCATTCCACTCAATCTATACGTGCTAGAGAAGATTGTTGCCAACTATCAACTAGAGAATGTAGAAGTTCACCCCATTGCACTGGCTGAGAGAAATGGCAACATTCAAATGGTTCTCCCAAAAGAACATAAGGTCACCATGCACGGGTTGGCTCATGTGGTTCATGAGTCCATAGACACATTTAATGACGGATTAAAATTCAAGGTCACCTGTGAAACGCTTGACTATTGGATGGTTGACAACCAGATAAAAAGCATTCGTGGCATTAAATTGGACGTTGAAAATTACGAGCATTTTGTGCTTCAGGGGGCCGCTCACACAATTGACAATCATAGACCACCGATTTTCCTGGAATTGTGGGACAATCAAAACAGACAAGACTGCATGCAATTTATGGCCAACAAAACCTACACTTGTTTTACCAATCATGGCAATAAACTCGTTCAATTCGAGCCACAAACTCATTCCACACAGAATTTTATCTTTATCCCTAATGAAAAGCTTCACTTGGTGACGTAATGTAGTGACGTAATGCAAATTTATGCAAGGGAAATTCCTATCTAATTTATTGTTTCTGGTTTTACTAAACCTACTGGTTAAGCCACTCTTCATCCTTGGGATTGATGCAGAAGTGCAGCTTCAAGTTGGCACGGAGAATTACGGGAATTACTTTGCCTTGCTCAATTTCACCTTCCTCTTCAACATCCTTCTGGATTTAGGGCTCACAAATTATAATAACCGGTCGGTATCCCGAGACCCGTCAAAACTTAAAAGCGAGTATCCGGTTATCCTGGGGTTAAAATCACTGCTTCTTCTTGCCTATGTGTTGGTGTGTTGCTCAATAGGACTTATTCTAGATTTCAGCAATGAACAATGGGATTTACTATTGGTGCTTTTCTTCAACCAATTCCTGGTAAGTATGCTCTTGTATGCCCGATCGAATCTGGCAGCTCTTCAAAGATTTAAACACGACAGCATCATTTCAATACTCGACAGAACTTTACTCATTATTTTTTGCTCGGTTTTGTTGTGGGGAAATGTGACTGACCGCAGTTTTCAAATAGAATGGTTTGTATACGCTCAAACTATATCATACGGGTTAACCTTGATCACCGCCTTTATTTTCATGCCGGCGAATTTCCGTTTTGTTCTTCCACGATTTGATTTGAAGCAAAGTCGAGCAATTCTTAAGAAGAGCTTACCCTATGCTTTATTGGTACTATTAATGATGATTTATAACCGAACTGATTCCGTCATGCTTGAACGCCTGCTCGATACCGGCAAACATGAGTCTGGTGAATACGCACTTGGCTTCCGTTTGTTTGATGCAGTGAACATGTTTGCCATGCTATTCGCGGTGATCTTACTACCCATGTTATCTAAAATGATCAAGCAAAACCAAAGTGTGAACACCTTAGTGAACATCAGTTTCAAATTGCTAATGAGTTTTGGTATTCCGCTCGCTTTGCTCTGTTTCTATTTCAGTGAAGAAGTTCTGGAATTAAGGTACCATTCAGTGAGCTCTAATGCCGCATTCTGCTTTTCCTGGCTGATGCTGAGCTTTTTGGGCGTTTGTTTCACCTACATTTTTGGAACACTCCTCACTGCCAACGGCAACATGAAAGCGCTGAATTACATGGCTTTAACGGGCATCATAGTTAATATAGCTCTTAATTCAATCCTCATTCCGGAACACGGGGCGGAAGGCGCAGCAATTGCCACATTTGTGACTCAAATCAGCACAGGACTCATTCAACTGTTTCTGGCACAATATTTTTTCAAACTTGAAGTTATCAAGTCGTTGCTTTTTCCTCTGGGAATTTACTTTTTGGCCTGTTTTGGACTTATCTATTTGGTTCAGGATCAATTTGTCTGGCATCCTGCTGTGCTCCTCAGCAGTTTTGCACTGTGCATATTATTGGCCTGGATACTCGGGAACATTCAAATCAAGCCTTTTATCAAGGACCTCAGGAATAAGCAGTAAATAACTACTTTTGTCGACTTAATTATTGAACACTATGAGTGAGGAAGAAAAAAGCGTAATCAATCAAAAGGATTTACTGGCCTTTCTGTGGACCTGGCGCAAACACATCATTATCATAACAGCGATTGGAATGATCACCTCCATTGTGGTGTCTTTAATGATGACCGATTATTATAAAGCAACTGCCACCATCGCACCAACTAAAACTACCTCTGTAGAACTAGGGCCCAATGCAAAAAACAACATCAGTGAATTTGGAGATGAGGAAGATGCTTTGAGGTTGATGTTGATTTTGGAGTCTCCGCAAATTAGAGACAGCATCACTAAGAAATATAATTTATATGAACATTACGACATAGACTCAACCACAGAAAAAAACTTCAGGTACAAGTTTCAGAAAGAGTACGACAACAACGTTTACTTTGAAAGGACCAGGGAAAATGCCATTGAAGTGTGTGTTCTTGATAGGGACCCAAAAATGGCTCGTGACATTGCAAATGACATAGTAATGTACGCCGACACTGTTATGAATCGCATGATTAGCAATAGTGCACTCCCCCGCATGTGGGCCGTTCAGGAAGAAATGGCTCTTCTAAAACAAGAAATGTCTGACTACCAGGACAAACTTGGTGCGCTGAGAGATTCCGGTGTGGTGGGTGAAAACGAAAGACGTAACCTACAAACCAATCTTTCCAACGCTAAAAAGGATAACGATACTGCAGAAATTGCCAAACTAGAAAGAACCATTGAAGCGGTTAGAAAATACGGAAGTGACTACGACATATATCTGGAACTGACAAAGGGATTAACCGTTCAATACACAGATTTTCTTCAAGACAACGCCCAGGCTAAATTGTATGTTGAAAATGACAAAGTTCGACAATCACATATTAGAAATTACG
>JAUILH010000025.1 GCA_030433115.1 Bacteroidia bacterium
TTGTCTTTTGTCAAACTTTCAACAAACCCTTCTCTTCAAAAGACTTGAGTGGATTAAATCTACTGTCCCTTAAATCCATTATTTGGCCCGCTTGCTTTTCTTTGGTCCCAAGTCAATTTGTAGAAAACAATGGAGCTGATCTTTTGTCCTTGACACATCAAAACCTGGATAAATTACTGGTCAAAGAATACTTACATCATGCGCTGAATCAAACTGCCATCTATGCTATTGAGCCTGATCAACAATTACAGTGTTTAAATGCTTACTCAGGATGTGTTATCCAAAATGCCGTGTCCACAATCATAGATGTCTCAATGACAAACATGCTCAAAGACTTATTGCACTGTCATATAGAGACGAATAGAATTTGGATAGTGGCAAAGAAAAATGGGGAGTTACTGCTTTGTAATGTGTTTGATGTGACAAATGAAGAGGAAGTTCTGTATTATCTATCAGCTATCGTAGAGCAGCATTTTGATAACCAGGTTCAGGTATTTTTAAGTGGCGATCAACTCAAGAAGCATACCGATCTATTGTCCGCTTACCTGTATCATGTAGAAGAATTCTCATACCAAAAGCACGATCATATTGAGGCAGCGACCTATTATCAATTGTTGATGTAGATGAGAATTGTTGGAGGAAAATACAAAGGGAAAAAGATTCAGGCTCCAAAGGGGCTTAGAGCACGACCTACTACAGATTTTGCGAAAGAGTCTCTGTTCAATATCTTAAATAACCAGATTGATTTTGAGGGATTGGAAGTACTTGATTTATTCGGTGGCACTGGTAACATTTCGTATGAATTTATTTCAAGGAGGGCAGCAAAAGTTTGGACGGTAGAAATGGACAGAAAAGCCTGCGATTTCATTAGAAAGTTCAAGGAGTCAAATGAATTGGATGCCTTAAAAGTAGTCAAGGCCAATGTATATCAATTCCTAAAAACGATTGATATGAAGTTTGATTTGGTATATGCAGATCCACCCTATGCCCATAAACATGTGGCTACGTTGCACGAAAAATTGTTGGATGCTGACTTGCTCAAAGACGATGGTATGATCATAATTGAGCATGGGCCTGAAACCGATTATGCCAATTCTCCGTATCTATTGGACCATAGAAAATATGGACATGTACATTTTAGTTTTTTCAAGCCCAAATAAATATGAAAAAAGCAGTCTTTCCTGGTAGTTTTGATCCCATTACACTGGGCCATTTTGAATTGGTGAAACGGGCACTGCCACTGTTTGATGAAATCATTGTGGCAATTGGTGTAAACTCCACTAAGAAATATTTATTTCCATTGGAAGACCGCTTCAAAATGGTGAATCAGGCATTTCACGACATGGACAAAGTAAATATCATGTCATTTCAAGGACTAACCGTGGATTTTTGCAAAGAACATGGTGCCAATTATATTGTCAGAGGGTTGAGGAATGGCAGTGACTTTGACTATGAAAAGAGCATTGCACAGATGAATAAACTTGTGAATTCAGATATTGAAACAGTCATTTTTGTTACCGATCCGGATTTATCAGCCATAAGTTCCACCATTGTTAGAGACATTATAAAAAATGGAGGAGATGTGGCACAATTTCTGCCTCCTAATGTAGATATATGAGATACCTGATCGTCATAGCATTTTTGTTTCCATTCTTGTCACATGCAGACAAGATCGAAGGACTCGCCGCCGAGCACGTTGGGGCTAAAGTACGTTTGCTTAAATATGACGACTATATGAGTCGAAAAACCATAGAACTGGCAGCGGCCACGGTTGAAGCCGATAGCATGTTCACACTCAATTACCAAATTGAAGAAACCATTGAGGTGATTGTTGAGGTGGGCAATGTATATGGATACATGTATTTACAGCCCGGACAAGATTACCAAATTGGTGTGCCAATTGAAAAAGGCGCCAAAACCAGTGCGCATAGAAGTATTCAACTAGCTTTTCTTGAATTACCGCCTAAAACAGACATCAACTTTTTGATTCTTGATTTGGACTATAGAATTGATGGGTTCCTGGGAAATACTTTTGACTTAATTGCTGATAAAGAATGGGCCAGACGATTGGAGAACTTTGAGGCTGAATTAACCAATATATATGGAACCGTTGAAGATCAATACTTCATTACCTACATGACCTTTAGATTGGCAAGTTTGGAACTGGTGGGGAACCCACAAATGGAAGTAGGCATGAGAAAACAAATGGTGTATGATGTCTACCTGAAGAACTCCCCGGTTTTCCGAGAAAATGGCGCCTATATGCAATTGGTAAACAGCTTCTATAAAAATGTATTCGGGAGCATTCTCGCTTATCACGAACGTGGACTGATGGCAGCTTTC
This sequence comes from Bacteroidia bacterium, assembly GCA_030433115.1. Lineage (GTDB taxonomy): Bacteria > Bacteroidota > Bacteroidia > Flavobacteriales_D > JAUILH01 > JAUILH01. The sequence continues at coordinate 2,344 of JAUILH010000025.1, forward strand.
GTTACGGAAGATCTCGATAGTTTAAAATCTATGCTATCTCAACACGCTTATTTCGAGAACGGACCACTCAACGAATTGGTGCTCATTAAGGGCTTATCTGAAGTTTATATGTCTTCGCAATATCCTAAGAGTAATATTTTGAATATGCTCAAGGAAATCAAGAACAATGCGGTTTTCGAACCCAACAAAAAAATAGCGGCTAACATGATCAAGAAAATGACAAAATTGGTCAGAGGTTATCCTGCCCCCAACTTTAAGTTGAAATCCGATGATGGCAGCATAGTTGGTTTGGAAAAGTTTAAAGGCAAGTTTGTGTATTTGACCTTTTTTGAAGAATGGTCTCAAGAATCTATTTCAGAATTTAAGATCATGCAAACCCTTCAAAAGCGTTATGGAAAACATTTCGAATTTGTGTCTATATGCATGGGACCAGACTCTAATTCCCTGGACAATTTTATTCGAAAGTATAAAGAATTCGATTGGACTTTCCTCAATGGCTACGGTCATGAAGAGATCAAAGAATACTATGACATAGTGGCCTATCCACTGTATTTTATCATTGATCCGGAAGGCAATTTATATCAGGTTCCTGCTTTATCCCCATCACCAAAAGGGAATTATGAATCTGTAGACAAAACCATGTACCAGATTAACAAGAGTCTGGCAGATAGAGAGCGGAGTAGACCACCTGGTATGGGAGGGCCTCCCGGATCACAAGGGCACAGAGATTAGTCATTTCTGAAGTCGGTTACACAAAAATTGGCTACCTTTGTAACATGCACTGGGTTGGCAGAATAGCTTTAATCGGAATACTCATTTTAATGGAGTTTCAATCCTTTGCTCAGGGGTGCGCTATGTGCAAAGCTGTTGGGGAAGGTCATTCCGAAAGCAAGGGAAGCAGTATAGCCGATGGCCTAAATGCAGGCATCATTTATCTCATTATTGTAGTCTACATTATTCTTTTCATCCTTTTCAGAAAGAAAATCGTCAAATTTTTGAAGGAACTTAGTTCAATGCGCTAGTTCTTGTCAATTATATTCTCGTTTACCCCACTTTGTTCCGTCTAAGTTTTACATTTGTGAATCATTATTTTTGAAGTATGAAGATTTCTCACAATTGGCTCAAAAACTATTTAAAAACAGACCTGTCTCCCGCTGAAATTGGAAAGATTTTAACCGATATCGGACTGGAAGTTGAAGGAATAGAAGAAATTGAAACAATCAAAGGAGGCTTGAAAGGCTTGGTTATTGGTGAAGTGCTTGAAGTAGAACAACACCCTAATGCAGACAAACTCAAGCTAACCAAAGTGAATATTGGAGAATCCGTTCTACCTATTGTTTGCGGTGCCCCCAACGTAGCAGAGAACCAAAAAGTAGTGGTAGCCACAGTAGGTACTGAGTTGTTTCCAATTGATGCGGATGACTCCTTCAAAATAAAGAAATCAAAAATTCGTGGAGAGGTATCTGAGGGGATGATTTGTGCCGAAGATGAAATAGGCTTAGGAAAGGATCATGATGGCATTATAGTTTTGGACAGTTCGGCTCAGGTGGGTTTAGCAGCCAGTGAATATTATAAGATTGAAAGTGATTATTTAATTGAAATCGGTTTAACTCCGAATCGTGCAGATGCCATGGGACATCTCGGAGTTGCGAGAGATTTGGCTGCCTATTTTGAGGTACACAAAAAAACTTACGATTTCGAAAAGCCGTTTGTCCAGGAAATCGCATTTGATGAAAATGCCCAATTGAACATTGATGTACAGGATGAAGCCGGATGCCCAAAGTATTTGGGGGCATTGCTCAAAAATATCAGAATTGCAGAATCTCCGGATTGGTTGAAGAACAACTTAAGAGCCATTGGTTTAAGCCCTATTAACAATGTGGTTGATATCACCAATTTTGTGATGCATGAAACTGGTCAACCGCTTCACGCCTTTGATGCCAAAGTAGTAGGAGGAAAAATCGTGGTTAGAAGAGCTCGCCAGGATGAAGCTTTTGTAACATTAGATGAGGTAGATAGAAAATTGAGCAGTGAAGATCTTATGATTTCGAATGCTTCCGATGGCATGTGTATTGCCGGTGTGTTTGGCGGCATCAAGTCTGGTGTAAGTGAAAACACTACTTCTATTGTGCTTGAAAGTGCCTATTTTGATCCAGTATCGATTCGAAAATCATCTAAACGGCATGGCATTCATACAGACGCATCTTTCCGTTTCGAGAGAGGTGTGGATCCTCATGGAACTGAGTATGCTTTTTTCAGAGCAATTGACTTGCTTAAGGAATTAGCTGGAGCAAAGTTGGAAGGAGCGCCTGTTAAGAGGCAATCCAAAACCTTCTCTTACAGAGAGATCGCTTTCTCACCAGATCGCTGCCGAGCTTTGATTGGTGAAAGTGTGAGTGATGAATTTATTCTGAATGTCTTGAATGCGCTGGAAATCGAATGCACTAAAGGAGAGGTCTGGCATTTGTCAGTACCACCGTATAGAGTGGATGTTACCCGGGAAGCTGATGTGGTGGAAGAAGTGTTAAGGATGTACGGTTATAATACGGTTGAAATTCCCTCTAAGGTGAGTGCTACAACGGCTAATTTCCCGAAGAAAGACAGTCATAAAATGAAAAATCAGGTGTCCAATTGGTTGACAGCTCAGGGGTACTCAGAAATCATGAACAACTCATTGAACAAGTATGGTGATAAGGAGAATGATGATACAGTCGTTGAAATCCTAAATCCATTGAGCAATGAATTGGCACTGATGCGGCAAACTATGCTGCATGGTATGTTGGAGTCAGTAGCCTACAATCAGAACCGTCAGCACCCTGATCTGGCTTTGTACGAATTCGGAAATATTTATCACAAAAAAGCACAGGGAAAGTACAAGGAAACGGAGTACTTATCTCTGCTGGTAACCGGCGATTCTCAGTCGAACACATGGCACGGTACTAAGAAAACCAGTTTCTATACCATCAAATCGCAACTGGAAGGTGTACTACAAAAGTTCGGAATGACTTATAGAATAGGCACTTTGTCTAATCCACTATTCGAAGATGGACTGAGTTATGAGTCCAACAACAATGTTTTGGCAGAAGTTGGAATGGTATCTCAGGATTTGCTCAAAAAACATGGTGTTAAACAAGATGTTTACTACGCACATGTCAATTGGAATCGTTTGTTGAAGCAGTACAGTGTGAAAGTAAGCTATCAGCCAGTAGCAAAATTCCCTGAAGTAAAAAGAGACTTGTCATTGTTGATTGATAAAGCCATTACTTTTCAGGAGATCTCGGACTTGATCTTGTCAGTCGATAGAAAACTATTGAAATCAGTGGATTTATTTGATGTATATCAAGGAAAAAATCTTGCACCGGACAAAAAATCTTATGCGGTGAGTATGGTTCTTCAGGACGAACATTCTACACTAACAGATAAGAAGGTAGATAAGGTCATGAGCAGAGTTATTGAGAAATTGAAAGCGGAGAAAGGGGCTGAATTGAGATAATGAAAGGTTACTCGATTCTATATTTGATTTACGGGTATTGGATCAAAATTGGCATGCTCTTTTTCCACCGTCGTTTTAAGATGGAAGGCAAAAAGCGGTTTCCCTGGAAATCTCCACTTATCATGGCTCCCAATCATCAAAATGCATTTATGGATGCATTGTGTGCGACTCTGCCAGTTGTTGAGCGCAAGCAGTTGAGCTTTATGGTGAGACAAGATGCATTTAATAACAAGATAGGCGCCATGTTCTTGCGAACCATGAAACTGTTTCCGGCCTATAGAATGCGTGATGGGATAGAGAATTTAGCTAAAAACAAGGATTCTTTCGATCATTGCATGAAGTTGCTGAGCAACAATGAAGGGATCATTATTTTTCCGGAAGCGAATCACGCAGTGCCAAGATCTATCCGGCCACTTAAAAAAGGCTTGATGCGAATTGCTTTTCAAGCTGAAGCCCAACATGATTTCAATTTAGGACTCAAAGTGATCCCTCTTGGCATCAACTATTCCGATCCGCATGAAGCTGGTGGAGATGTGCTGGTGATCTTGGGAGATCCAATCGATTTAAAACCTTACAGAGAACTCTTTGAAGAGAACCCTGCAAAAGCCCATAATGCTTTAAGAGCTGATTTATCTGAGGCGATGAAGCCTTTGGCGATTCATATTGAAAACAAAGCCTTCTATGATGAAATAGAGGTGATTCTTAAAATCATGGAGAGCGAAGGACCCGGTCGTCATTCAAAATTGATCGATCAGTTTAACTATAGCAAAGCATGTATTGTAAAAATTGAATCATGGATTGACCAAAATCCTGATAATAGTTTGAAAGAACTGGTGGCAGAATACTCCAAACTTCAGAAGAAAGTTAATCTCAGAGATTGGATGCTAAGCGGACCAAAATTCAATTTCTGGCAAATGTTGAGATGGGCTTCTGTTTTTGTGTTGTTTTTACCTTGTTTCATTGTGAGCTTCCCATTGGGATACTTCTCGTTCAATTTTCCATATAAATTCGCTCAGAAAAAGATCAAGGATCCCGGTTTCAGAAGTTCAATTACTTTCGGTTTAGGCTTGGTGAGCTATACGGTCATTTTATTGATTCTGATGATCGTGCTATTGATTGTTTTAAAACCCTGGTATCTCACGTTTGTTGTGATTTCTCTTTTATTGGTGATTAACAATCTGGGAATAGGTTTCCTTAGGGTGAGAAATCGTTTGGTTGCCATGTTTAGGTACAACCGATTGTTCGGGAAAAATGACAAAGATTTGTTAAGATTAAGAGCAATTCGAGAAGAAATTCTAAAATTGATCAATGGCTAATTAGGCGATTGCTTTTTAATTACTTTGTGGAATATAGCTGGCAATAAACGTTTCAGTTTAACCGCTTTAATTTCTTTGCCGCCCACCAGAATCTCCATTTTTTTCTTAGCAATACCTTTCAAAATTGCTTTGGCACACGCTTTTGCTGGCATTCCGTTTTTTTGATTATTGTCCATCTTGTCATGGTGAGAGCCATCGCCAGTTAATGCGTTCTTAGAAATGGGCGTATTGATTTTTCCCGGACACACCAGTGTAACCAGGATGCCGTTTTTCTCTTCTTCCAAACGCAAGGATTCATAATAACCATGCAGCGCGTGTTTAGAGTCAGAATAGGCAGACCTTAAAAAGAAACCAAATTTTCCTGCAATGCTGGACATAATAACCAGTTGTCCACTCTTTTGTTGTGTCATCACCGGAAGAAGCGCCTTGCTCAAGGCTATGTTTCCAAAGTAATTCACATTCATAATGTGTCTCTCTACTTCTTCCGTAGTGTCTCGCACTTCAGCCCTTTGAGAGATTCCTCCATTATTTATGAGGATATCAACTCTGTTAAATTTAGACACAACGGTATGTACTTTTTCCTCGAAATTGGAACTGTCCGCCAGGTCAAGCGGTAAAACAAAAGTAGTGGCATGATGAATCTTGCTAGCCACTGCTTCCAAAGCATCTTGATTGCGAGCAGATAGAATAAGCGTAGTCGTTTTTTGATCCAATTCAATGGCAAGCGCCTTTCCAATGCCGGAAGATGCCCCGGTAATCCAAACAACCTTATTTTTGAAATGATCTAACATTAATCTGAGTACAAATTACCGGCTTTTTCGGCAGATGTGGTAATTCCTTTGATAAATGCCGAGCTGAATCCATTGTGTTCCATTTGATTTAAACCAGAAATGGTACACCCTTTTGGAGACGTGACTTTGTCTATTTCGTCTTCAGGATGAGATGCATTGGTGAGCAACAAACTGGCTGCACCCTTGGCGGTTTGAGCGGCCATTTTTAAGGCTTCCTTAGCATGAAAGTCGATTTCAGTTCCACCCTGTGAGGCAGCTCTAATAGCCCTTAAAAAGAAAGCAATGCCACAAGCGCATAAAGCAGTAGCTGATGTCATTTTTTCTTCATTAATGATCAAAGTCTCTCCCAATTCGTTGAAAATATTTTGGGTCAACCTGACATCTTCTGACTGAAGATCGAGTCCTGTAATACAGGTCATGGATTCTCCAATTGAGATCGCCGTGTTAGGCATGGCGCGTACTACACGCCTACTACTTAATTTATCTTGAATAGTTTGTATTGGAACCGCAGTTACCAAAGAGATGATAATGTGCTCTGGTCCAATGCTGTCCTTAATTTCCGAAAGAATGTCATCCAATTTTTGAGGCAAAATAGCCAGGAAAATAATGTCTGATTGTTCAACCAAAGATGGATTGTCTTGTTGGACTTGACAACCCAGGGCTTTGAGGTCTTCCAGTTTTTCAAGTCGCCTTCTCGAAATTGTGAAATCTTTCGCTTGGGCATAGCCACGATCAATCAGGCCTGTTGCCAGAGCCTTTCCCATGTTTCCACCTCCAATAATGCCGTATCTCATAACTTTAGTAAATAAAAAAGCCATCTTCACATTTAAAAAGAAAAGATGGCTTTGAATGTATGATCAGTCAAGCTTACTTCAGCAAGCCCCTCGAAATAACAATTTTTTGAACTTCACTGGTACCTTCATAAATCTGAGTGATTTTGGCATCTCTCATTAGGCGTTCAACATGATACTCTTTCACATATCCGTACCCTCCATGAACCTGAACCGCTTCCGTGGTCACTTTTTGTGCAATGTCGGAAGCGAATAACTTTGCCATCGATCCTGATTGAGTATAATCTAAACCAGCATCTTTCTCCCAAGCAGCTTTCAAACACAATAACCTGGCAGCTTCAACTTGAGTAGCCATGTCAGCCAATTTAAACTGAATCGCCTGATGCTTGGATATTTCCTTTCCAAAGGCTTGTCTTTCTTTGGAGTACTGAACTGCCAATTCATATGCGCCAGCTGCAATACCCAAGGCTTGAGAAGCAATCCCAATTCTGCCGCCACCCAAAGTTTTCATAGCGAATTTGAAACCAAACCCATCTTCTCCAATTCTGTTTTCCTTCGGAACTTTCACATCATTAAAGATCAACGTGTGCGTGTCAGAAGCTCTAATTCCCATTTTGTCCTCCTTGGCACCAACTGTAAAACCTTCCATGTCCTTGGTCATGATTAAGGCATTAATGCCTTTGTGACCTTTTTCTACATCCGTTTGGGCAATTACCAGATACACACCTGCCGAGTTTCCATTGGTAATCCAGTTTTTAGTACCATTTACCAAATAATGGTCTCCCATATCTATGGCTGTGGTTCTCTGAGAAGTGGCGTCAGAACCAGCCTCAGGCTCACTTAAACAGAAAGCACCGATTTGCTCTCCTTTAGCCAATGGAATCAAATATTTTTGTTTCTGCTCTTCGGTGCCAAAGGTTTCAAGCCCCCAGCATACTAAAGAATTGTTTACAGACATGATCACTGAACAAGACGCATCAACTTTGGAGATTTCTTCCATAGCAAGTACGTAGGATACAGCATCCATACCGCCACCTCCGTACTTAGGATCTACCATCATTCCCAAAAAGCCCAGTTCACCTAATTGTTTCACTTCTTCCGTCGGAAAACGCATGTCTCTGTCACGGTCAATAACACCTGGCTTCAATACATTTTGTGCAAAATCTCTTGCCGCGTCTCTAACTGCTTTCTGTTCTTCGCTCAATTCAATATTCATGATTCCTGATTTTTGTGGAGCAAATGTATATCTTTAAAATGATTTTATCAACCAAAAAGTATGGCGAATTATAGGGTTTTAGGGCTAATGTCAGGCACATCTTTAGACGGTCTCGATCTGTGTTTGGTTGAGTTTCAGATGAATGACACTTCTACTCACTTTGAAATCCTGAAATCAAGAACTTTGCCTTATGATTCGGGGTGGACACAAAGACTTCAATTTTCTGAGTTGTCCGGACCAGAGTTGGCACAACTCAATGTAGATTTGGGGATTTATTTTGGCGAACGAGCCAAAGCGTTTTTGTCTGGAGAGCAAGTGGATTTTATTGCGTCTCATGGACATACCATGTACCACAGTCCCAGGGATAAGTACAGTGTGCAAATTGGTCACGGAGGTGCTTTGGCAATCTGCTCAGGATGCAAAGTGGTCTCTGATTTTAGGTCACAAGATGTGGTCCTGGGAGGACAAGGTGCTCCCCTGGTGCCTATTGGTGACCGCGATTTGTTCGGCAATTATGATGCTTGCCTCAATCTAGGTGGATTCGCGAATGTGTCGATGAATGAAGGTGGAGGCAGAGTGGCCTGGGACATCTGTCCGGTCAATTTTGTGCTGAATCACCTGGCTAACAAGGAAGGTTTGTCATTCGATAGAAATGGTGAATTAGCACGTCAGGGGAAACCTGATGCATACCTTTTGAACCAGATGAATGGATTGTCATATTATCAAGAAAGTGGCGCTAAGTCACTAGGAGCAGAGTGGGTTTGGAAAGAATTCATGCCTTTGTTGAATGATGGCACAGTTTCTAACAAAGATAAGCTGGCAACAGTTGTTGCACATTGCGCTGTCCAAATTGCTCAAGTAATAGAGGGAAAAAACGTTCTGGTAACTGGTGGAGGCGCAAAAAATGAATTCCTGATAGAATCTATCCGCAGTCAAAGTAGTGCTGAAATCATTGTGCCGAATGTGGAGATCGTGGACTATAAAGAAGCACTCATTTTTGCATACCTGGGACTTCTCAGGGTTTTGGGGAGAGCCAACGTGCTGGCTTCAGCTACTGGTGCGTCCAAAGATTCTATTTCCGGTGCCGTTTATCTCCCACTTTAATCCACTCAGTAGTAATTAACATTTAACATTACCTGAGTTAATAACTTTACAACTCAGTCAAATAATACTTGATTAGTTTGTTACTTTTGTTCAATTCAAGATAAATTGGATCATGTTAGATTTACTTAAGAAATTCGAGAACAAACAACCAGAAGTTGTGTTTGAATGGAAAGATGCCGAAACTGAGGCTACCGGTTGGGTTGTTATTAACTCTTTGCGCGGAGGTGCTGCAGGAGGCGGAACAAGAATGCGTGTTGGATTGGATAAACGAGAAGTAGAATCACTTGCCAAAACTATGGAAGTGAAATTTACGGTGTCGGGTCCGGCAATTGGAGGCGCAAAAAGCGGGATTAATTTCGATCCGAACGACCCTAGAAAAGAAGGCGTTTTGAAGAGATGGTACCAGGCAGTTACACCGCTTTTGAAACACTATTATGGAACGGGAGGAGACCTCAATGTTGATGAAACACATGAAGTCATCCCAATGACTGAAGATTGTGGTGTTTGGCATCCTCAAGAAGGTGTTTTTAATGGGCACTTTCAACCTAGAGAAGCACAGAAAGTAAATCGAATCGGTCAGCTAAGGCATGGGGTCATCAAAGAAATTGAAGACGCTAACTACAGTCCTGATGTTGATAAGAAGTTTGTAGTCGCAGATATGATCACTGGTTATGGAGTGGCTGAATCTGTAAGGCACTATTATGATATTTATGGTGGCGAGCTAAAAGGGAAACGCGTCATTGTGCAAGGTTGGGGTAATGTTGGTTCTGCTGCGGCTTATTACTTGGCTCAGGAAGGCGCTAAGATAGTTGGGATTATTGACCGCGATGGCGGACTGATCAACGAATACGGGTACGGACTGAACGAAATTCGTGAGTTATTCATTAATAAGGCAGGAAATAAATTGGCTGCCGATCAAATGTTGTCCTTTGTTGAGGTCAATGAAAAAATCTGGAAACTCAATGCAGAAGTGTTTTTACCATGTGCGGCTAGCCGTCTGATTCAACAAAATCAGGTGGAAGATATGATCGCAAGTGGACTTGAAGTAGTTGCATGTGGAGCGAATGTGCCGTTTGCAGATCCGGAAATTTTCTTTGGTCCAATTGCAGATTTTACAGACGATAGGGTAACCGTTATTCCTGACTTTATCTCAAATTGCGGTATGGCAAGAGTGTTCGCCTACCTCATGAGTAACGACAATGTTGATATGTCTGACGAAGGTATTTTTAAGGATACCTCAGAAACGATCAGACAAGCTTTAGTAGAAGTGCACAAAAAGAATTCAAGTAAAACAAAAATGTCAAAAACGGCTTTTGAAATAGCCCTTCAAGAATTGATTTAATCCCAAACTACACACCATGGAAATAGCAATTGTAATAGTTTTTGTTCTCGGGTATCTGGCCATTACGCTCGAGCATTCTCTTAAAATAGATAAATTAATTCCCGCCTTATTGATGATGGCACTTGCCTGGGCACTAGTTGCGTTCGGTATTGATGGGTTCGACAATTGGTTCGTCATGCATGGCACCGAAGGTGAATTGATCTCAATCGGTGACTGGAAGCATGAAGGCAGGATGCACCTCATGGAATCTACTTTGTTGCATCATTTTGGAAAAACTTGTGAAATCCTGATATTCCTGGTTGGTGCCATGACCATCGTAGAAATCATTGATCATTATGACGGATTTTCAAGCATCAAAGACTTCATAAAAACGAATTCGAAACGAACCCTATTGTGGATTATAGCCATATTGGCATTTATTCTATCTGCCATTATTGATAACCTCACCGCAACGATTGTATTGATCACCATTCTGCGAAAAATTCTGGATAAACGAGAAGACCGATTGTGGTTCGCCGGGATGATTATTATTGCAGCAAATGCTGGAGGAGCCTGGTCTCCAATTGGAGATGTAACCACAACCATGCTATGGATCGGTAAGAAAGTAACCACTGGTAAGCTGATTGCAAACTTGTTGCTGCCATCGCTAATTTGTATGGTGGTTCCAACCCTAATTGCCAGCATGATGCCGGCCTTCAAAGGTACTTTTGAAGCACCTAAAGATTCTGTGAAAACAAACCCTAAAGGACCATTGATGTTGTACCTGGGCTTGTTAATGATCTTGTTTGTACCTGTATTCAAAACAGTGACACATTTACCTCCCTACATTGGTATGATGCTGTCATTGGGAATCGTTTCTATGGTGGCAGAATTAATCAGTAACAGACAATTCTCCTTGAGTCACAGAATTGACGGAGAAATTCAACCCGAAGAGGACCATGGAGATGGTAACGGGGATGCTCATGGAGGACACAACAGCCCTACATTTAAAGCCTTGGGTAGAATTGAAATGCCAAGTATACTATTCTTCCTGGGAATCTTAATGACAGTGGCTGCTATGGAGTCTTTGGGACTAATTTTCCAATTCGGACAAGATGTCAATGCCAGCATGGATCAAAATGTATTCATCAGTAGTCGATAATGTACCGTTAGTAGCTGCCAGTATCGGTATGTTTACTGATGTGACTAAGGATGCCGACTTGTGGCACTTTGTGGCCTATGCTGCAGGAACCGGAGGTAGTATGCTCATTATTGGTTCTGCAGCCGGGGTGGTTGCCATGGGGATGGAAAAAATCAGCTTTGGCTGGTACCTGAAGAAAATTAGCCTATTGGCTCTAATAGGATACCTGGCAGGCGCAGGTGTGTTTTTATTAATGCACGCATAAATTAGTTACGTAATTGGTTTTAACAGTAAAATAGAAAATATGTCTTTTTTATTAAATATGTATGTGAAGTCCGAAGGCTTATTGGCTCAGGCAGGAGGTTTAATTGCTCAGGCAGATGATCCGTCTGGTGGAGGAGAAGTAACTAAGGAAGTTGTGAATAGCAATAAAGAACCTATCGTTGAAGATAAGTCGCTATGGGACCTGATTTTTGGCTACGACCCACAAACTGGTGATTACAGCATGACCAGTATCATCATCATGACACTTTTGTTCGTGTTTTCTATTGCCGCCATTTACATTTTTGTTGAACGTTTTTTGGCAATTCAAAAAGCTCAAAAGGAAGAAAAGAACTTCATGATGCAGGTCAAATCTTTCATTCAAAACGGAGATTTAAATTCGGCCAAGAATCTATGTGCCACTACCGATAACTCTGTGGCCAGAATGATCGGTAGAGGAATATCTAAAATCGGGAAACCACTGAACGATATCAAAGCATCTGTTGAAAATCAAGGTCGTCTGGAAGTAGGTGTGTTGGAAAAAAGATTGACAATTTTGGCTACCATTGCGGGGGCTGCCCCAATGATCGGATTCTTGGGAACGACTCTTGGTATGATCGGAGCGTTTAACAAGATGCAAGGACTTAAGCAAATTAAATTGGGTGAGATTGCCCCTGGAATTGAAATGGCAATGGTAACCACTGTTGGAGGTTTAATTGTTGGAATTATAGCCTACATGGCTTATAACTACCTGACATCTAAAGTTGAAAATGTCGTACTCAATATGCAGGGAAGCTCTGTAGAGTTTATAGACCTTTTGGATGAACCGGGAAAATAATTAGCTATGGATTTAAAACCAAGAAATAAAGTAAAGGTGGAGGCGGGAATGTCTTCTATGACCGATTTGGTTTTTCTATTGTTGATTTTCTTTATCATCATGTCAACACTTGCAGTACCGCAATACAATGTTGATCTGCCCAGTTCCGGTGTAAGTGAGCCACTTCAAGATGGCTTTATTGATGTGGTGGTTAACAAACAGAATGAAATCAGGATAGAGGATGACCAAGGCCCTGCTTTGGATTTAACTCAAGTAAAGTCTAAGCTTGAAGCCATGTCAAAGGAACTGAAAGAAGTCGGTGGAGTAGAACAGCCTATCATGAAAATACACGCCGATAAAGACAGTAATTTCGATACCTTTTCAGGTTTGATGACCACAGCGAAACAAATTGGTCTGAAAATCGTAATAGCTACTAAATAAACGTTTAGAATGCCATTAGATCAAATAGATACCGTAGAGAATTATAAGTCGCGCAGAAAGCAAGCTCTGTTTGCTGTGTTTGTAGCTACTTGCTTGATTCTTCTTGCGTTATTTTTGGTTAGTTTTGAGGTGCAAGATCCGCCCCCTGTTGATCAGGAAGATCCACCCTTGGAAATGGAAATTCCAGTGGAATTAGAAAAGACGGATGCGGGAGCAAATGCCGGAGGTACGGAAGCGGCTGGTCCGCCTGCCCCAGAGGTAAGCAGTCCACCAACACCCCCTACAAATCCTGATCCCCCCGTTGTAACACAACCTGATTCTGATGTATCAGTACCAGATGGAAATCCATCCAATAGCGATCAGGGAGATCCTGGACCGGCTAATGAAGAGCCTAAGTTTACCTTTGGCGGAAACCAAGGAAATGGTGGAAACGGAAATGGAAATAGCAATGGTGATGGCGACGGCGATTTTGGAGGTCTAGGAGACAGCGGAAACGGTCCTCCTGGTCCAATGGGTGGTGGCAGAAAGAAACTGAAAGATGCGTGTCAAAACTTTACCAGTACAGTGGCCGGAAAAGTAGTACTCAAAATATATGTCGATAAGAACGGAAATATTGTAAACAATAGTCGATACTCAACAGAAGTAGTTAAGAGCAAGAGTAATGTCTCTAACTCTTCAGTTATCAGTCAATGTAAGCAAGCTGTTAAGTGTGCTAAATTTGATAAGATCGACAGAGATATCATTCAGTGGTTTGAGTACACCTTTAACCTAAGACCAAGTTAGTCAACGCTAAGTTTCTTCGATGACATACGATCAGGCAGAAGATTTCTTGTTCAATCAATTGGCAAACTACCACAAAACTGGTGGCAGTGCATATAAACCCGGACTAGAACGAATAGAAAAGTTCTTAAGCGCTCTGGGAAATCCGCATTTAAACAATCAATTCATTCATATTGCCGGAACGAATGGCAAGGGATCCGTGAGCCACATGCTGTCTTCAGTCTTCCAGGAAGCGGGACACAAGGTGGGTTTATTCACGTCTCCACATTTGGTAGATTTTAGGGAGCGCTTTAAGCTAAACGGAGACATGATCTCAAAAGATTATGTATTGGAATTTGTTGAAGCGCATAAAGACCAAACTTACTGCATGGGTATTAGCTTTTTTGAATGGTGCACGGCCTTGGCTTTTTCATGGTTCAATGATTCTCAGGTCGATATAGCTATCATAGAAACTGGTCTTGGGGGACGATTGGATGCTACCAATGTGATCAAACCTGATGTATGTGCCATTACAAATATTGACATGGACCATCAATCATTTTTGGGAGATACTTTAGAAGCCATTGCTACTGAAAAAGCTGGTATTATTAAGTCTGATGCAGAGGTTTTTTTAGGCAATGTGCGATTGGAATTGATAGACGTTTTTCGGCAAAAATGTGACCTTGAAAATGTCCAATTGCGTCTGTCCCATGAAACCAACTCCACTTTCAAAACTGATCTCCAGGGAGCTTTCCAGAAGCATAACTTAAATTTAGTAGACACCATCACCAATTTCTGGATTACGAACAACAGATTTCCAGTTCTTACTGAGGAATATGTCGCTCAGGGATTGGAGAAAGTAGTTTCAAATACTAAGCTATTAGGCAGATGGCAGATCATTCAGGATGAACCAAAAGTTATCTGTGATACAGGACATAATCTAGCAGCTTTTGAGATGATTTTGTCCGATCTGAATGAACTTGACCCGAAGAAAGGGCATATGATCCTTGGGATGGCAAAAGACAAAGACCACCAGGCTATTTTATCTATCTTACCAAAAGGGTGGAACTATTACTTTCCGACATTTCAATCTTCAAGATTAATGACAGCATCAAAACTGAGTGACCTGGCAGAAGCTCATGGCCTCAAAACACAAATTTGGAACGATTGGATTCATGATTATCAGACTTTGATAGACACTGCTTCAGACAATGAAGTGGTATTTGTTGGAGGAAGTAATTTTGTAGTGGCAGAATTTTTAGAAAAAAAATGAGTTTTTTTTGTTCAGATTAACAAATCATATATATTTGCAAACCCAAATCGAAACGACGATTGGTTTTAAAAGTTCGGGAAATTAGCTCAGCTGGTTCAGAGCACCTCGTTTACACCGAGGGGGTCGGGGGTTCGAATCCCTCATTTCCCACGAGTAAAAGTCCCACTGAATAGTGGGACTTTTTTTATGTCTGAATGCGAGCTAAATTTATTTGTGTGAATATCCCCAGATATAAAAAAAAACGCCTGTTGCAGACAGGTAGGGCTTTTTCTTGTACTGCCGTCCAGGAAGCCAAAGGGATCACGCAGTAATCCTTGCGAGCCAAATTTGTTCTGCGAATACACAAACATGTTGTCTTCCCATTAAACCTTTCCCAAAACCAATTGTCAAATAAGTCTAATTTTGCCTTTCTGCTTATCAGACTTGACTTTCCAGGAAATATATCAGACTTATGCGTCAATGGTGTACAATGTATGCCTCAACTATTTCGGTAATGAAGCAGATGCGCAAGACTGCACGCAAGACGTCTTTATAAAAATCCATAAAAAGCTGGATACCTTTAAAGAAGAATCAAGCCACAAGACATGGATATATAAAATCACCACCAATACGTGCCTGGATAAGATCAAAGCCACCAAACGAAGACGGAAATTATATGAATTGGGATCCTTTTTGGGACTTAAATATGAACCAATTACCTACGAGCACCCGGGAGTGGAATTAGAACAGAAAGAAGCTGTAAACAGGATCATGACCATTATCAATGATTTGCCCGAAAAACAAAGAACTGCCATCATCTTAAAACGCCTTGAAAATCTGAGTCAGAAAGAGATTGCAGACATTATGAATTGCAGTACAAAAGCGGTTGAATCACTGGTGTCAAGAGCAAAAAACACGATAAAGCGGAAATTGAACGAAGGATATTGAAATTTCAATCGTCAAAGAAATAGTACAAATGGAAGAGTTGAATCACATAAAAAAGCAGAGTCCACCGGAAGGTTTGTATCAAACAATCATCAGTGAAATAAAGTACAGACGTGAGAATCTTACTAGATTTCAAAGTATGATGATTCTCATTCCTGTTTGTGCCCTGAGCTTTTCAAGTATATACATGTCCAATCGAGTGGATGATGATCCAGATCAGAATGATGTGAGTGACGATTATAGCCAGATCTTCAAATCAAACCAACTGTATCATGAATAAAGTAAAGATTCTGGTAATAGCAGTTGTCATTCTTCTGGCAAGCAATGTCTTCTTTTTGGTGAAAATGTTGTCTCATGACGATAAACCTGAAAGGAAAACGCCTAAGGACATGATCATCCAAAAATTAAATTTTGATGATAAGCAAATTAAGGAATATGAAGCGCTCATTGACGCACATAGGTCCAAAATTGGAGCGTTGGACAAACAAATTATAGATGCCAAACTGGAGTTGTATATGAATATGGATGATGCAAATGATCAAACCAGAGGTGAAGATTTTGAAGCACTTACTACATACCTGCTTGAAGTGGAAAAATTACACTACCAGCACTTTTTAGACATAAAAAAACTCTGTCGACCTGATCAAATAAGTCAATTTGAAGAACTTAGTCTGGAATTGCCTCAATTATTTTCTCCTCCTAAGGCACCAAGACCCCCACGGAGAGAATAGACCACCCTTCTGCTGATATCTCTTAGACCAAATAGGTTTGTATTCCTGTCGGATAATGACTATTTTTCATAAATGATAATACCTTTGATGCCGAGGACTAACGGAGGAAGTAAGCCATATAGGATATGGATAATGAGGACAGTTGTTTGTCTCCTCAATCTCTGTTTTAGTTATCTTGTATATGGACAAACTGCAAGTTTGCAGTATGTTGATCTAAGTCAGGAAGATGTCTCTTTTTCGAATGAATGGAGTTACCCGGAAGGTATTTTTGTGAATGAATACGGTCAGGTGAGCTGCGACGGTTTATGTCCTCCTGAAATCTATCAAATGAAGATAAGCGGAAAGATCATAAAAGATTCTCTTGAACGTTTCTATGAGTTGGTAGATACTTCTCATCAATATCATTCCATGAAGGCTGAGGTAAGTTGCTATGAATATGGATACGCACCTTTTATGAAGGTCGTTCAACAAAAGGATGGGACACTTATTTTGGAATCGGCGATGAATGTAGCAACCCACTGTTATCTTCACATAGAAATTAAGGATGGTATTGTTAAAGCTGTTGTGATTTTGAATAGCATTACAAATCGTCCTGATGGTAAAACTGTTTTTAAACTAAAAGATGGTGGTTCGATCAAAATAGACCAAAAGGTGATTAAAAAGGGATATTTAAAAGCAAAATTTGACCTTGAATTTGAGAACCATCTGGAAGAGAGTAAACCTATTTTTTGGAAAGGATTGGTATATAGTGAAATCATTCAACAATAAGTACATTGGGTATTTATTTCAATCAATCTTATACTTTAGCTGATCGTCATTTTCAGACATTGGTACAAGCAAAGGAACTGCTTTTTGAACATTTGCCGCTGCAACACACTGGAACAACAGAACTGCATATTGGGATTACAGTGCTTGGCTCACCGGAAGCCGATAATGTGTTAATTCACAGTTCAGGTTTGCACGGCGTAGAGGGCTATGTTGGATCAGCCATTCAATTAAGCCTTCTTGATGACACAGAGCACATTCCTGAAAACACATGCCTCATTATCTGTCATGTCATGAATCCATACGGCATGAAGCATAACCGTCGCTTTAACGAAAACAATGTCGATTTAAATAGAAATTTCATCGATCTCATAGACGATTTCCCGAACAATATAGACTACGCACGACTCAATTCCTTGCTCAATCCAAAGACACCCACAGAATTGCCTGGTTTTAAAAGAAAAGCAATCTATAAGATTTTAAGACATGGTTTTACCAGACTTCAACAAGCTGTGGGGCAGGGACAATATCAATTTCCCAATGGCCTGTTTTTCGGAGGAAACCAGCTTGAACAAAGTGCTCAATTAATCTTGTCTTTTCTCAAGGAAAGAATCCGGAACCCCAAGAAACTATTTGTTTTAGATGTACATGCCGGTTTGGGTAAATATGGGAAAGAAGGTCTGTTTTTAGAAGGATTTCAGTCGCAGGAAGATCATAGATACCTTGAAAGCTGCTTTAAGAGCTCCATCATTCATGTATCGCCCAATCACAAAAATGCCTACAAAATTGAAGGGGGCTATATTCAAAGGATCAGGCAACTATTTCCGAACACACAATTTTATGGATTGACACAGGAGTTTGGAATTGCATCACCATTGAACGTTCTAGCTGCTTTAAGAAAAGAAAATTTCTACCATAATTATCATAGAAATACCCCTTCAGATCTTAAAGCAAAAGAAGATTTAAAAGCATTATTTTGTCCAGAAGACACTAAATGGCGAAAACACGCCTTGCAAAAAGGGCGTTTAAGAGTTAAACAGGTTTTAGAGTTAGTGAGCCAATAAGTGCGGTGTATTTTAACCCGAATAGATGGTCGTTAATCGACTGTTGAGAAATCTTCAACTGAATTATGCTCAGTTTTACCATAAGACTATTAGTTTCGCAAAAAAAACTGAAAACATGGATTTTAAGACAGACGTTTGGCCGTATATAGAGAAATACGGATTACCTTTATTATTGGCAGTTACAACGCTCATTGTTGGCCTTTACATCATCAAAATAGTGGTGAGGTTGATGGACAGGATGATGGCGAAAAGAGAAGTGGATGAGTCTTTAAGACCGTTTTTGAGATCTTTGGTGAGTGTCATTTTGAAAATGTGCCTCATATTCAGCGTTGTTGGCATGGTGGGGGTAGAAACCTCTTCGTTTGTTGCAGTATTGGCAGCTGCCGGTTTGGCTGTTGGTATGGCGCTTCAGGGAACTTTGGGGAATTTCGCCGGTGGTGTGATGATCCTATTGTTCAAACCTTTCAAAGTAGGCGATTTCATAGAAGCTCAAGGTCAGTCTGGAGTTGTTAAAGAAATTCAAATCTTCAATACCATATTGGTGGCGTTAGATAATAGGGTAATTGTGATTCCTAATGGCCCTCTATCCACTGGGGTAATGATCAACTATACAGGTAATGATATTCGTCAGGTTGATTTGACATTTGGAATGGGGTACGGAGAAGATTCTAACCTGGCTCAAAAAACTTTAATGGAAGTGATGGGAGCCCATCCCAAAGTATTGAAAGATCCTGCACCTTTTGTTGGTGTAAAGGAACTCGGAGATTCTTCAGTGAATTTTGCTGCCAGAGCCTGGTGTAAAACAGAAGATTATTGGGACGTTTATTTCGATTTACATAAAGCAGTGTACGACAAGTTTGAGGCTGTTGAAGGATTGAGTATCCCTTTCCCACAAACAGATTTGCACATACATCAGGTCAATTAGTGACATTAGACCGTTGATAAACTCATAAGAATAAACTGAATTTTAAGGGTTAAACCTCTAATTTTAAACCAATCAAACAATAAACTATGAAAAATTTAATAGAAGAATTTAAGGCGTTTGCCATGAAGGCAAATGTGATTGAAGCCGCAGTAGCCTTCATATTGGCGATGGCTTTTAAACCGGTCATCGACTCAGTGGTAAACAATATTTTGATGCCCATCATTGCAAGAATTGCCGGAGAACCTAACTTCCATGCCCTAACTATAGACCTTGGAAAAGGCGCACATATTGGCTACGGAACTTTAATTACAGTAATCATAAACTTTTTGTTTGTGGCAGCTGCTTTATTTATGGTAATTAAGTTGTATAAGAAAACAAAGAAAGAAGAGGAAGCAAAAGCACCTGCTGGTCCTACTAAAGAAGAACAATTATTAACTGAGATCAGAGATTTGCTTAAAAAGTAATCAGATATCACATAAACTTTGAACCCTGATGTTTCTAAAATGTCAGGGTTTTTTATGCTCTAAATCTTGCTTAAATTAAGATGTCATTCGTCGGTATAATGTGTTCGTTTAAAGAATAATACATATGGATCAAGAAACTTAAAATTAAATTCAGACTCACTTAATTTTTGTTGCATAATGCAATTTAAACCCTTAAAATTTCTACATTAGTGGAGGTACGTACTACATATATTACTATGAATTGTTTAATTGTTGATGATGACCCTACTTCAAGAAAGTTGATTGGAGATTTGGTTGATAAGACTGACTGGTTGAATTTAATTGGAACCTGTGGGTCGGCCGAAGAGGCTTCTGGCGCATTGATTGAAAATGAAATCGATCTTATACTACTGGATGTGGAGATGCCAGGTATGAATGGCTTGGAGTTACTCGAAAGCCTCAATAAACGATATGATGTGGTGCTCATTACATCTAAAGAAGAATATGCAGTGGATGCATTCGATCATGGCGTGACCGATTATTTAGTGAAACCGGTTGAGTACTCCCGTTTTCTGAAAGCCTGCAACAAAGCTCAGGAAAATTTGAAGGCACAGGGTGAGTTTGGGGCTTCTGAATACATTTTCGTGAAATCAGGAACGGCCTACGTCAAAGTCAATATCCCAGATGTGAGATACATTGAATCTATGGGAGATTATGTTGTGATCTATACGGATGAAAAGCGACATGTCATCAACATCACCATGAAAGAGACGGAATCGAAATTGGCGTCCAGAAATTTCATGAGGGTGCACAGATCATATATCGTCAATTTAAATTCCGTCAAAGAAATAGAGGACAATACCATCAACGTTGGCAATAAATCCATTCCGGTGAGTAGATCGTACAAAAAAGCATTGATGGATAAATTAAGACTATTCTAGTGACTAAATTGAATTGCATAGCACTGGTTGATGACGACCAAACCACGAACTTTTTAAATAAAAGGTTAATTGAGTCTAAGGGGGTGGCCGACAAGGTGCTCATCTTTAAAAATGGAGAAGAAGCCATTAATCATTTTTCTAAACTGGACGAATCAAGTGAGCTGAGACCTCAATTGGTTTTGCTGGATATCAATATGCCTATCATGAACGGGTTTGAGTTTTTGGATGCTTACAAGGAACTCAGTGATACACAGAAAGCGGATCAAATTGTAGTGATGCTAAGTAGCAGTGAGCAGCCAAATGATAAAGCAGAGGCTCAAAAAAGAGGGATAGAGGAGTATTTATCCAAACCCTTGACGGAGGACAACTTAAAGACGATTCTCGAAAAGTATTATGCTGGATAAAACCATTGTTGACCAATATGATCCTGAAGTATTCAAAGAAGCTTTAGGGATTTTTATACCCGATTCTACTGAGGTACTGTCAAAGATTGATAACAGTAAAGATCATGAGACGCTGACCTCATGGGCACATAGAATCAAAGGATCATACTTGATGATTGGAGCCAAAGGTGTGGCAGATTTGGCCCTCTTAATAGAAAGATCTCAATCCTTTGAAGAGGGAAAAAGTCATGTCGCTGAACTTAAGAGCGCCCACGAAAGATTACTCTCCTTTCTGAAGACTTCTTATCAGATTGAGGGATAAAAATAGTGAAGCTGGTTCCTACATCCGGCGTACTTTCCACATCTATATTGCCTCCGGCACGTTCTACCATTGAATTCACCAGGTATAAGCCAATACCACTGCCCTCAACATGGTCGTGAACACGTTTAAACATCCCGAACAAACGTTCCTTACTCGTATTCAGGTCCATCCCCAAGCCATTGTCAGCAATGATCAAATGTACACCATCCGGCGTGCTTTTGGAGCTGATTTTTAGACTTAAAGTGCGTTTTGGAGATCTGTATTTGATGGCGTTACTCATGAAATTGTACAAAATACTCCTCAAATCTTCACGTCTAAATTCAATATCAGTCACAGCCAGATCCTTAACAATTTCTGCCTTGCTAGACTTGATATCTAATGCAATCACGGTTTCAACCTCACCAATTAATTCAGCCAAATCGATCTGTTCATAATTGTCTAACTTACCATGACCACCCACTTTCAATGCTTCAATGAAGCCTAGAAGGTTTTTGTGCAGCTGTTCAGAGGAGTTTTCCATGAGACCAAGGACCTCCTTTTTTTCTTCATCAGAAATATGATCTTCCTTCAAAATTTCAGTCAACCCTTTAATATTGATCACGGGGTTTTTGAGGTCATGACTAATCGCGTAAGTATACTCTTCCAGACGCTTATTCTGAGTTTGAAGCTGCTTGGTCCGTCTTTGAACCTTCTTTTTAAGTAAGTTTGAATACCTTTTAATGCTTCTGTTTCTAATTTCTGTGATGATGACAATTACTAAAATGATCAAAATGATCATGAGCACTAAGAAGGCTGTGGTTTTCCAAAATGGTGTTTTGATTTGAAACTCAATTTGAATTTCTTCCAATTCCTCACTACTATAGGGCAATACAGGTCTGATTCTTAAAGTATAATCCCCTTCCTTGAGTTTTTTATATCTGATTTCGTTGAGATAGGCTGGTTTAGACCATTCCTCGTCATAACCCTCCAATTTGTATGTGTATAGTAGGTTTTCGGCATGATTTAAACTAATGGGTTCAACCGCAATTCTAATGTTATATTCTCCATAATCCAGTGTTATTTTTTGATAAGGATCATAGCTCACACCTTTTGCCTCAAACGAACTGATATTAATCTTGACCATAGGAGGCTCGGGAACTTTTGCAGCGTTTACCAGAATCAATCCATCTTCAGAAGTGGCAACAAAAGTGTTTTTGTTCAATGAAGCAATCTGTGCCCCAACCATATTGCTTTTCACATTGAGATCGTCTTCAATTCTATTCAGCTGTTTGTTAAGAAGAAGGATTTCATCCCCACTACATACCACCACATAATCCAATGTTTGAACGGCACCATAAACATATTTTGGGAGTCCTTTTAAATCGGATTCTAAAAATCTCAATTCATCATCAATTAATACACAACCATTGCCTTCTGAGGTAAACAATATGCCCATATCAAGTTCCAGGGCATCATTGATGCTGCTGTTTTTCAGTCCCGTATTCCCATCAAAATGTTCCCAATTACCATCTTTAACACTTGACACACCATTGTATTTCGATAAAAACCATAGCTTATCCCTGAATTTGAACACGGTATTAATGTCGTTATGCGACAAGCCATTTGAGGTGTTGTAGTGGTCCAATTTTTCGAATTGTTTGTTTGTAACAATGACCCCTGTGTGCGGTGTGCTGAAATAAAAATCGTCATCAATAAGTGATACACTGTTTATGTAAGCCAACTCATCAATTACGTGATTTGGAAGACTAACCGGAATAAATTGGTGCGCACTGTCAGAGTATTCATATATGCCCATTCCCATTGTACTCAGCCATAATTTACCGTCCACTTCAGATAAACTGTTAGCCTCAGGTACGCCAAATCCCCCTTTTAGTAGCAATTGGATATGGTTTTTGTTATGCTTTAATTGATATTGGATGACAGAATCTTTTCCAACGGCAAACAGATACTCGCCATATTTCTGTATATCCTTAAGTGCCAAATCGCTTGGATACAGGCTATAGTGTAATTCTGGGAGCGAATATAAACCAGCACCATCGGTGCCAATCCAAAGTGTATTTTCCGTGTCGAGAAATAAGCTGTTAGTGTGGTTAGTTGTTAATCCATTGCTTTCGGAGATTTCGAAGAGCAGAACGTCCAGTTTTTTGTCAAACACAGAAATGCCTTTTTCGCCGGCCGTATAGATTTTATCATCTCCCTGCAGCAAAACCCGATTTTTTAATTCAAAGAACAGATTGATGAAATCTGGTCGGGCTTCCCCGGCATGATTCACATCATAAGACTCAACAGCACCATTAGAAATAACGGATAGATGCTCATCATCACCAGCAATTATTTGGTCGTTAAATTCAATCACCCTCGTAATAGAATGCGACAATTCATGAAGTTTGGTATAATCTTTTGGAGACCTAAACAGTGTGATTTGTCCATTTTGCTGATAGGTAGTCATGTTCTCATCTTTAAAATCCATGTGAACTATCCTGCTGTAAGAACCGGTTTCAGCCGAATCTGTAATAATGCCTTGCTCACTGTTGAAGAACAATATTCGGCCATCGTCTAATCCCAAAAAAATATCGCCACCATATTCTACGACCTGTCTGATGACCGTGTTGTTAATCTGCTCGTTGCCTAATTCCCTAACCCAGGTGAGTCCGTTAAAACGGTAGAGTCCATTGCCTCCTGCAACCCACAGGGCTCCTTTGTCATCATGTGTGATGTCGTAAATGAAAGCAGTGTGAAGCCCTTTGGTTTTCCCGTAATGCTTGAGTTGGTAATTCTGTCCAAAGCTCAGGTTAACCAGGCAAAACAATGAGCCGATGAGGATAAATCGGATCAAAGTTATTTTGAAATGGTTTTTGTCTTAACGTCTATCTGGAAATTGTATTTCGTCACTCCAATGGGAGAGGCAAAGAATGGAACAGGCTCGTTATATTGATTTACGACATAGAATACCATATCGTTCTCTTCTCCTGTCTTTTTTTCAATCTGAATGTCGATTGACTTATTCCTTTCCTGAGGTTTGATGCTAATCCGACTTTGACTCCACTCACCGTCTGCTGACAATTTTTGATGGTGACCGTTTCTCACAACCGAGTTGATTTTTATAAAACCATCATTGTCAAAATCAAAGTTGTGCTGAACCAAATAATCTACTTTATCATCAACATACGGGTAAATGTGACAAACAGACTTAGCCTTATTCTTCAGTTGAAAAGAATATTCATAAGTGAAGCCATTGCCACCAGGAACCGGAATTCGATTGTCTTTTGAACTGCTCAGGAAGTATTTGTAATGATTACCGTCATCGCCAGTGAGTCCTTCACAAACCACTTTAAATACATAACCATCAAATTCTTTAACATATTCTCCCTCTTTCGGGTTAACCATGGCAAGTTGCACCCATTTTTTGTCGAGTGCGTCATTTTTGCCGAAGGTTCTGCTTTTTATAAGGTTACCACTTTTGTAATTACCGGTTGGATTGATACTTCTGGCGGCTTTATTTGAATAGCAGCCCTTCCCACTGTATACCGAAAACCTGGTTTTGGTGTTTGCGGAAGCCACAATTTGGTCGTTGTCACCTTCAATTCCCGGATCGTAAATATTGAGGTAAACAGGTTTGTCGTAATCTTTTGGAACCAGCATGAAGAAAATCTGAACGTGGTCGTCATCTCCCCAATTACTTGGTGCTTGTTTGCCAAATGTCACCAGGTTCTCCAAATTTTCTGATCTGGAAGGAATCATCTGTCCCCAGCTTGCAGGGACCATGATCACAGACATAAATAGTATCAGATATGCTCTCATGGTCGGCGACTTTTAAAGTTATACAACACCGGAACATTTTGTTCTACACACCCGTCTAATTCACCACTTTCAGATAGAATGTACATTTTTATCGTGCTGTTTTTGGCCTGATTGAATGTATGTTTAACCTCTGAACCAGTTGAAAAGGTATGGTCGCCAAAATCCCAGATATAAGTCAGTGAATCGCTGGCTTTATCACACTTAAACGTGCTTTCCTCTCCCGCAGAAATAATGGAAATTTTACCGTCTTCAGAGCTAAAGGTTGGAGATGGCGCGAATGAAAAGGTTTTTGTGTTGACATTTTCTTCAACAAGTCCACTGATGTTATCCTTGACAGATAATGACACAGTATACTCTCCGGGTTCTTCATAGCAACGCTTTACAGTTACCCCTTTCTTAGTGAACCCATCCTCAAATTTCCATATGAAAGCCATGTGTGGATTTTCCGGATCAATGCTTTTGGCTGCGCTGATTTCCACACAGTATTTGCTTTCAACATTCTCCGTACAATTCAAATTACTCACTCCGCTTTTAGCTGAGGAGAAGTCCTTCAGAGTTTGTGCCAGTTCTTTGTCCGAATTGCTTGAAAGTGACAGGTAGTTGTCAAGAATTTTATTGGCATCCTCATATTTTTCACTCGAAATAAGAAACATGGCGTATTCAATCATGTAAGCCTGATTGCCATCTGCCATTAAAAGTTTGTAGGCAGTATTTAACTTGTCGTTTTTGGATTGAGCTTTGTAGCAATGAAGCAATTTCTTGGTTACCTCCATGTCTTCTGTTCCGGATAGGTACTTTTCATAATACCTCTCCGCAAACAGGTAATCATGATTCTCATAGAATTGGTTGCCTTTCTTGAGGTGCTTTTTCTTTTGAGCAAAGCCAGACCCTGCTAGAAGAACCAATATAGTTGCAGCAATTACTTTATACATCTAATATAATTTCGAGCCCAAAATACGTAAATTTAAACAGATTATCCGAGAATAAGATGACAATAAAGAATGATGATAGACGCACAGATGAGATTTAAAATCAAGCCCGTTTTTATCATGTCTCGGATGGCCAGTTTTTCACTTCCAAAAACAATGGTATTCGGTGGAGTGGCAACCGGTAGCATGAACGCACAGGAGGCACAAAATGTAACTGGAAGTAGAAAGTAGAGCGGTGTTTCAGCTGGAAAATTGGCTGCCATGGAAATCAATATAATGGCAAACAGCTGAGTGGAAGTGGTGTTTGAAGTCAATTCCGTCAAAAAAGTCATTATAAAACATAGAATAGCTACTACAGCAAACGCCCCTAAACCACTGCTCAGTTCTTGCAGCTGTTCTTGCAGCAAAATACTAACACCGCTTTTTTTGAACGCACTAACCAGGGCAAAGCCCGCTCCAAACAGGAAAATGATGCCCACCGGCAGCCTGTCTACATCTTTCCAGGTAATCAGTGTTTGACCTTTTGGCAGAGGTATGATGAAAAGCAAAATTGAAAAGAAAATGGCAACAGTACTCTCTTTAATGAATGCGGGTTCCGGAAACAAGCTGGCCCATCCATCAAACTTGAAGCTACCAATCTCAAGTGGTTTAAGCGTCAACCAA
The DNA here is from genome assembly GCA_030433115.1 of Bacteroidia bacterium. GTDB lineage: Bacteria > Bacteroidota > Bacteroidia > Flavobacteriales_D > JAUILH01 > JAUILH01. Next base: position 28,959 of record JAUILH010000025.1, read on the forward strand.
AGTATAGCCATGGTAGTGAATAAAAAAGCGATCCACTTTTCTGGTAAACTAATCTTACCCAATTCACTGTAAGATGTTTCTAAAGATGCTTTGTCTAGCTCAAGACCAGAGATTTGATTACGCTTTAAGTAGCGTTGTTTGATCACAAAAAAACAGATGACGAATAGGATGCATGATAAGGGCAATCCAATTTGCATCCAATCTAAAAATCCCAGAGGCTGAGTTTCCTGTAGTTCTGGAAAGCTTCTCTGATAGTGCTCTGAAATGACATTGTTGGGTAGAGTACCCACAATCGTTGCCATCCCTCCAATAGATGAAGCATAGGCTACTCCAAGCAATAGCGGCGTTGAGAGTGTTTTTTCTGCTTTGCCCAAATGAATGAGCACGGCAAGAATAGCCGGTAAAAGCATTGTGACTGTGGCCGTATTTAAAATCCACATAGACAGGAAAGCGCTGGCAACCATAAAACCAAGAAGCATTTTTGCCGGTGATGCACCTGCCGCCAGAATAATCTTGAGAGCTATGCGTTTGTGCAGATGACAGCGTTCCATGGCATAAGCCATAATAAAGCCCCCGATAAAAAGAAAAATGGTTTGGTTCATGTAGTTTGGGGCAATGGCACTCATAGAGTCAACACCAAATATGGGGAAAACAGCCAGTGGTAGGAGTGAGGTCACATAAATGGGAACCAGTTCAGTGATCCACAAAGCTGCCATGGCCAGTGTTAATGTAATAACAATGCTTTGTTGCGAACCCAATTCTTTCGCAAACAAAAAGTATGCAATGGCACTAAAGACAAAGATCAGGGCAAGTCCAATTTGTCTGTTCACGAGCCCGCTTTTAGTTTTGAATGAGCTTATCCATGAGCTCGTCCAGGCATTCTTTTGTGAGCTTCATTAACTCAGTGCTATTCATATTTGTCAACTGTTCCATGGAATAGCCTTTCGCTTTAACCGTTTGGTAGGAGCATGTACAATATTTTTTGGCAACTTTTTTCAACTTTTTTTCACTGATTTTGAGATCTGAAGACACCGTTGATTCTGTAAAACCGTCCGTACAAGCATTGACAAAAATTTTCTTTTCCTGTTTGGGAGATAAACCTGATTTAGTTTGAGCAAATAAGTTTCCTGAAACGCAGAACAAGGAGAGCAAAAGGACTAGATTCTTCATACAACACAAATATAAACTTTATCAAGGGCTTTCATAATTTCGTCAGGCAATTCTCAATTACTTACTTTAGTGCCCATTATGTTACGCTCGTACTTTAAATACCGAATTAAGGCAAAAGGCGCACAGTCCATTCATTCCCCCTTTTTGTTTAAGCTCTATAATGAAGTAGTGAAGTTCAAAGGGAATTCGGTAAGCCGTAAGTGTGAGATAGACATTAAAAGTGCCTTGAAGTCTGATGTGTTAATTGATGCGAGTGGTTTTGGCGCAGGCTCAAGAAAAAAGAACAAGCCTAGAAAAGTCAGCTCAATAGCCAAATTATCAGGGTCATCGGCACGATGGGGCCGTTTTTTATTTGCCATGTCAGAACATTTTGGAGGAGATACCATTGTCGAATTGGGTACAAATCTGGGTATTGGAACAAGCTATTTGTCAAGAGGCAATCAAGGGTCAACTGTCCATACTTTTGAAGGAAATGTCGCCTTGCATAATTTCTCATCTAATTATTTTAAGGAGAATCAAATGACAAATGTCAAAAGCCATTTAGGCAGTATTCAGGAAACATTGCCTGTAGTTTTGAATGAACAAAATCAAGTCGATTTAGTTTATATTGATGCCGATCATACGTATAACGCAACTGTGCATTTTTTTGAGACATTGAAACCACATTTGAAAAACAGTTCAGTAATCATTTTTGACGACATCCACTGGTCTAAAGGCATGGAAGCTGCCTGGGCGAAAATTGTAAAAGATGAAGCAGTCACTTTATCTGTAGATTTGTTCTTTAAGGGAATCGTGTTTTTTGATCAGGGATTAACCAAAGAGCATTTTATTTTAAAACATTAATTGATGAAAGTATATACCAAAACAGGAGATAAGGGAGAAACCGCATTATTTGGAGGAAAGCGTGTGCCTAAAAATCACCATAGAATTGAAGCCTATGGAACGGTGGATGAACTGAATTCCTGGATCGGTTTGATTCGTGATCAGGACATGGATCAAAAAACGAAAGACACCTTGATCGAGATTCAGGATCGCCTATTTACTTTGGGAGCAGAATTGGCTGCCGATCCGGATAAGCCAAAATTGAAGAAACCTGACTTGTTTGAATCAGATATCGTGTTTTTGGAACAGGAAATGGACCGTATGGACAATGATCTGGAACCTATGAAGCATTTTGTACTTCCGGGAGGACATACAACGGTCTCTTATTGCCACGTTGGAAGATGTGTTTGCCGGAGAGCAGAAAGGCTGGTGGTTGCCATGTCGGCGGTAGAATCAGTCGATGATTTAATCATTCAATACCTGAATCGTTTGTCCGACTACCTTTTTGTTTTATCCAGGAAATTGAGTGTGGATTTGGATGCAAAAGAGATTCCCTGGAAGCCAAGACTGTGAAAAACTAATTTAAGTCACTGATAATCAGCGTCAAAAATGTTAATATTTTTTCGCCCCTCGTGTAACCAATTACATTATTTTCGCGTTTATTATTAACAGTAAAAAAAGGCAGAGAATATGTATTGGACATTAGAATTAGCATCTTATTTGGAAGATGCGCCATGGCCAGCCACAAAAGATGAGTTAATCGACTTTGCGATTAGGACGGGAGCGCCTTTGGAAGTGGTGGAGAATCTTCAGCAAATTGAAGATGAAGGAGATTCTTATGATAATATCGAAGAGATATGGCCAGATTATCCTTCAAAGGAGGATTTCTTCTTCAATGAAGATGAATACTAAATAGATTAAACATAATTTTATCATACCCTGACATGCTGGTTAATTTATCAGTATGATCAGGGTTTTTTATGCCATGTTGTCAGGTTATCAACGATGGTACAATTTATGACAAGCTAATGCCACGCAAACTCAATAATTGCGTTATTTTTGTCAATTCGTAAAAAGTGAAAAAATGATTGGAGGAATACTCAAAAAAATATTTGGAGATAAATCAGCGAAAGATAGGAAAGAGCTTCAACCTATCGTAGATAAAGTGAAGGGGGAGTACGAGAAACTCCAATCTTTGTCTCACGACCAGATCAGAGATAAATCTGATGAGCTTAAAAAGCGCATTGCTGATTACATCAAAGTTGAGGAAGATAAAATAGCTGAGCTCAAGAAAAAAGCAGACGATCCTTCCATTCCAGTTGAACAAAAAGAGGCCATGTATGATGAAGTAGACAGTTTGACAGAAACGATTGACAAAAAGATTGAAGAAATACTGTTGGAGATTCTGCCGGAAGCATTTGCCGTTATTAAGGACACCGCCAGACGATTTGCCGAAAATGAGACTTTTACAGTTACAGCAAAAGATTACGATCGCGAATTGGCTCAAACCAAAGATTTTGTGAGTATTGATGGCGATAAAGCTGTTTGGCAAAATCACTGGGATGCTGCCGGTACTGAGGTGAAGTGGGATATGGTTCATTATGACGTTCAGTTAATGGGGGGCGCCATCTTGCACAAAGGAAACATTGCTGAAATGATGACGGGTGAAGGAAAAACCCTTGTGGCTACCTTGCCCGTATTCTTAAACGCACTTACCAGAAAAGGGGTTCACATGGTAACGGTGAACAACTACCTGGCAAAACGAGATTCCGAATGGATGGGACCTTTGTACCAATTTCATGGTTTAACAGTTGATTGTATTGACAACCACAGACCAAACTCGGATGAAAGAAGAAAAGCGTATGGCGCAGATGTGACTTTCGGTACCAACAACGAATTTGGTTTCGACTATCTAAGAGACAACATGGTGAACGATCCAGCCAATCTGGTACAGAAGAAGCACCATTACGCCATTATTGATGAGGTGGATTCTGTATTGATTGATGATGCAAGAACACCATTGATTATTTCTGGTCCAACTCCGCAGGGAGATAAGCATGAGTTCAACGTGTTTAAACCAAAAATCGAGAAGCTGTATGCCGCTCAAAAACGCATCATTAACGGATTCCTGAGTGATGCGAAACGATTATTGGCTGAAGCGAATAACGAAAGCTTAGGTAAGAAGGATGCCGCTCAAAAAGGGAAAGACGGAGGTTTGGCCTTGTTGAGAGCATACAGAGGTCTCCCTAAGAATAAAGCATTGATCAAGTATTTGAGTGAAGACGGAATCAGATCTCAATTGCAAAAAACGGAGAATTTCTATCTGCAAGATCAGGAAAAAGAAATGCCAACTGTAGATGCAGAACTGTATTTCGTAATTGATGAGAAGAACAACTCTATCGACTTAACTGAAAAAGGAATTGACTTGATTTCTGAAGACGAAGGAAACGATTTCTACATCATGCCAGACATGGGAGCGGAGATTTCCAAAATTGAAGCCTTGAGTGATAAGTCAGCTGATGAAAAAGTTCAAATGAAGGATGACCTTATTCGCGAATTCACGGTAAAAACAGAGCGAATTCATACCATCAACCAATTGTTAAAAGCCTACACTCTGTTCGAAAAGGAAGTAGACTATGTATTGATGGATGGCAAGGTTAAAATTGTTGATGAGCAAACCGGTCGTATCATGGAAGGAAGACGTTATTCTGACGGATTGCACCAGGCCATCGAATCGAAAGAAAATGTGAAGATTGAGGCGGCAACCCAAACCTACGCGACCATTACTCTACAGAATTACTTCAGAATGTACCACAAGCTATCTGGTATGACAGGTACTGCAGAAACTGAAGCACAAGAATTCTTCGATATCTACGAATTGGATGTGACCGTAGTGCCAACCAACCGTCCCGTGATTAGAAAGGATGGAAACGATTTGGTATACAAAACGGCGCGTGAAAAATACAATGCCATCATTGATCGGGTGGAGGAATTAAGAAACGAGGGAAGACCTGTACTTGTGGGGACAACCACTGTTGAGATTTCTGAGTTGTTGAGTCGATTAATGAAAATGAAGAAAATTCCTCACCAGGTACTGAATGCCAAATACCACCAACGTGAAGCAGAAATTGTAGCAGAAGCAGGTAAGAAAGGTGCAGTAACCATTGCCACCAACATGGCAGGTAGGGGTACGGATATTAAATTGTCTGATGAAGTAAAAGAACTGGGCGGATTGGCCATTATTGGTTGTGAAAGACATGATTCAAGACGTGTGGATAGACAGTTAAGAGGTCGTTCTGGTCGACAAGGAGATCCCGGATCTTCTGAATTTTATGTGTCTCTGGAAGATAACCTGATGCGTTTGTTTAACTCTGATAGAGTGGCAAGAATGATGGACAGATTGGGAATCAAAGAAGGAGAAGTGATTCAGCACAGCATGATCACCAAATCCATTGAAAGAGCTCAGAAAAAAGTAGAGGAAAACAACTTTGGGATTCGTAAACGTTTGTTGGAGTACGATGACGTGATGAATGCTCAAAGAAAGGCCATTTACAGCAGACGTAGAAACGCACTATATGGTGATAGATTGGAAATAGACATCACTAATATGTTCTATGAGACTCTGGTAGATATAATTTCCGAACATCAGGAATACAGAGATATCGAAGGATTTAAAATTGAATTGCTTAGAATTTTTGCCATTGAGTCTCCAGTAACTACTGAAGATGAATTGGAAGAAGCAGATCCAACAGAGTTGGCTAACAAAATCTTTGAACAAGTGATGGCCGCTTACGACAGAAAGTGGTCTGAAGTAAGCAAGTTGGCCTATCCTGTGTTTAAAAATGTGTACGAAAATGAATACGATGGCACCAGAACCTTATTTCCTGTGCCATTTACAGACGGAATTAAAATGTTGCAAGTTCCGGCTCCAATTGAAGACACTTACAATCATCAGGCAGCTAACCTAAAGACTGTTTTGGAGAAAGGCATTTCCCTGGCAATCATCGATCAGGAGTGGAAAGAGCACTTGAGAGAAATGGATGATCTGCGTCAATCTGTGCAGCAAGCCAGATACGAGCAGAAAGACCCATTGTTGGTATATAAACTGGAGTCCTTCGATTTGTTCAAGCAAATGATGACCAGAGTGAACAAGGATATTGTGTCATTCTTAGTGAAGTCAAGATTGAATGTTGTGGTAAATGAGAAACAACCTGTGGCTGCTCAGGTAGTGCAGGAAGATCCCATGAAAAATGTTCAAACTTCAAAAACAGAAGTGCCACAATATGCTGGTGCAACGGCTTCCGGAGGAGGAGAGCAAGCAGAACCACAGGAAAGACAAAAACAACAACCAGTTGTTAGAACCGAGAAGAAAATTGGTAGAAACGACAAGGTTGAAATTTTCAATGTCATGTCAGGAGAGAAGAAAACGGTGAAGTACAAAGTGGCTGAACCAATGATTCAGTCTGGTCAGTGGAGAATTATTGATTAGGAAGTTTAAGACTGATTATTCTTCTTGTTGGCTCAAGCTCATGACGTAGTTTATGAAATCTCCGTAGCCATACTGTTGTGGATTAAAGTTGGAGATGTCATAGCTGAACAAAAAACTCTCATGCTTTAGCTCGCCTTTGCTTAAGTCTAAGTAAAGAATATTTGTGGATATGTTGGGAATACCATCTGGACTGATTCCGTCGTACTCAAATTGGGCAGAAAAGATTGATTGATGAGTTGCAGAATAAGAGAAAGGGGTGGCGCGAAATGTGCCAACACTGTTTTCATGAATTTTCCCACTATCATAATAAGCGGCATACAAAAGATACTTCTCAGGGATGGAACCATAGTCTTTTCGAACATAATACAGCGTATCCTTGGTAAAAACATATTCCAGATTGTGGTTCAACGAACTTAAGTAGTATACACTATCTTCGCTATTCGGATAGCTAGGTGCAAGATGATAATTGAATTCCGTTATTAATCCCAGTTCGTTAGACTTCATGAACATTTTTTTTATCTCCCTTTCACCCGAGTTCAGATCATGGCAATATATATACAATGCGCCACTGGAATCTCTTGAAATACCCATATCCGTGGAGTTCTGAGAATAAGTTATCATGCAGTTAAAAAAGAGTAGAACGAGCGTATATTTGACCATATGCTTTAAAAGGTACAACAAATTTCTAAAATAGCTTTGTTCAGGGATTTAATTGTATCTCCCCGTATTTTCTGGTATAGGAGTTGAGGTCATGGTGACTTTTTTCTTCCAAATCCACCCAATCCCAAAATTTAAACCCAGACGCACGCCAATATTGTACCGTAAACTTTCATTTGAAAACTGAAAGCCATTAGATTCTGAAAGGCGCTCAGAATACTTTCTTTTGTAGAAGACTCCGGCGGACAAATCCAATACGCCACCGTCTTTGAGGTTAAATAAGAATCCTTGTAAATAACCAATTGAATGCTCCCATTGATCAAATTGAATGGAATTGGTAGGAGCGCCAGGCTGGTAATACTCGTGAATTTTTGCGTATCTGTAAAATAATGCAGAGTACGGTTTGACAACAGTGGGATTAAATATTTTCATTTGAAAGTATCGTTTGTAAATGCCAAATATGGCACGATTGACTGTGTAGGTGCGCGGACCAGGTACAAAGGCGTCAATTGCAGTGTCTAATACCTCTGTTGGAATGCTATAATCATTGTAGACAGCGCTCACTTCAAAGGCATTGTTATGATTGAAAGCATATTCAAATCCTGCACTATATGTGACCCCGGCGCCGATGAGTAACCACGGCATCACTTTTCCCTTAACAAAGAAAGCCCTGTACTCCGGATGTGCTTTGTTGTATAAATTGTCAAATGTTCCCTGGTCCTGGGAATAGGCTGTCCCACTCAATAACAGTGTCAATACGACCAGATATTTATTCAATAAATCCATCCAACCAATGGAATATATTCAAGACGAATTGTGGGTTTTCATTGGCGTATTTATA
>JAUILH010000026.1 GCA_030433115.1 Bacteroidia bacterium
AGGAATCACACTCACAGCTAATAACAACAGTCGTGATGCATTTGTAATGAAACTTGACCCTAATGGCAATGTACTTTGGGTCAACCAAAACGGCGGACCTGATGGAGACACTGGCTACTCATTGGCTGTCGACTTACAAGGAAATGTCATTGCAACAGGTCAATTTAAGGGAACTGCAAATATTGGAGCCAATGTTTTTAACAGTACACTTGATCCGAATACAAATACACCTTCATTTGACGCATTTGTTGTGAAATACGACCCAACAGGCAACGCCATGTGGGCGCTTCAAGCTGAAGCACCATACGATGACCGTGGACTCTCTATAGATACTGACAATTCTAATAACATTTATGTCGGTGGACAATTCTCAGATACGGTTACCGTGGGTACTTTTACACAGAATAATAACATCCTGAATGCTGGCTTTTTGATGAAATTGGACATTGCCGGTAATGTTCAGTGGTTTCAGAGATTGGCCGCATTTCAGACCTTAATCAACAGTGTTTTAATCGATCCCAATGGTGATGTATGGCTGACAGGAGACTTCCTTGGTCAGATGGTGATAGTTGATGCCTCTGGATTTAACTATTTAAATGGCTCCTACACCTATCGCATTTTTGTCATGAAAATGGATGCCAATGGTGATTTAATCTGGGCGGAAGCCGATGGTTCAGAATCTCAAATAAGCTCTCAGGATTTAGCCCTGGATGCCAATAATGACGCTTATATTACAGGTATGTTTAACTGCCAGTTTAGTGAGTATAGAGATACTCTAGGAGAGAATGGTTATTTTTATTCGGTTGGCTTCAGAGACATATTCATTTCTAAATACGCCAATGGCGGGGGCCGCGTCTGGCAAACTCACTATGGAGGACCAAGAGATGACTATGCCGGAGGTATTGCAATATCCCAAATAGATGAACCAATTATTGCAGGAGGCTTTGATGAGTTGTTCAACATTCCATACGATCCGGGACAAGGGTTATCTTTAGATCCTAATCAGAAAGTCACTGCCAACTGGAGCTGCCCACAAGCGACCAATAGTTACATCATCACTCATTCAGAAGGTGCCAGAGATGTATTTATCGGGAAACCATATAATGCCAATCTTCATCCTTATTATTACCATACAAATATCACTTGTTTTGACACCTTGACTCCCTGTTTTGGCAGTCCATTATGTGTTGATTCCTTAGAATTTTGCGGTCCTGGCAGTATTAGCATGCCTACTAATACACATGGTAACGGGCAATATGACGAAAATGCACCTTTGAGCAACCATAGTTACATTGGTCCATTTTTTAATTTTGTTTGGAACACGGGCGATACAGGATCTGCACTCCCCGTTAATGTAACGGGGGACTACATTTGCACAGCTTCAAGGCTTGATGGGTGTGTATCTTATGCAGATTCGGTTCATGTCTCGGTATATCCCATCCCAACAGTTCCTGCACTCAACGACAGTGGCGGCTATAATGTTAATCAATTCCCGATATACAATAAAATTTACACTTGTAATCCGGATTCGGTGTTCATTTGGACGTCCTTTCTGGACACGTCTCTCAACCTGTACATCACCTTTCCTGACAGCACGGTGTATACAGATACCCTGCCGCATGGCACCAATCAAGAAGGCAACCTGAATGTAACGGTAATTAATCAATATGGATGTACCAATGGTTGGTCTACTTCCATTGTTGTTAACGACACCTTGCCCAAAGACACGCTTGTTCCATACTTAAGATTGTTTGACCAGGTAGATTTCAATGACAGCATCCGCATTTGTGAACAAGAAAAAATTACTATTTTCCTAATGGATTCCCTCACAAACCCTCTTGGCAACGTCTATGCCCCTTTCTGTTCGTTCGTTGCGATTCAAGCATGGAATAATGATACCTCTGTGGTACTCGTTGACAGCGCGGAAATATGCCCCAGCCACGAATTTATTCCAACACAAACTGGTTGGTACAATTTTAGTTTGGATCTTGCACTGGGCTGGAAAAATACCTGCGGGATAGACACCACCTGGTACCATGTCACAGATTCCTTTTACGTTCATGTGGATAGTCTCCCGGAATTAGACATCAATTTATCCGGAGACCACTTAATTTGTCCCGGAGACACAGCAATTATTTGGTCTGATACAGCTGTCAGCAACTTTGTTTGGGGAGGCCCCTCAATCATTCATACATCTTCTATGGGAGACAGTATTTGGGTGACCGACATTGGCGGTTATATGTACAGTGGTTACGTAGAAGACACCATCTCAGGCTGTGGTCGAAACATCATGGAAGGCTTCAACGTGAGCTTCAAACCTGATCCTACCATTACCAGTAATGTTCCGGATAATATCATTTGTCCTGGTGATTCGATACTTTTGACTTGCATTGACGTGGCCAATACGTATGATTGGATTGGTCCTTCAGGCAGCTCAATTGGCTCTGGCCAAACCATTTGGGTGAGTGTACCAGGCTTGTACCACTGTGTTACTATAGATAGCGATAGCTGTGTGCTCACATCCAACACAATTGAACTTGCTGAATACAATTCCCCATTTTTAATAGCTGATCCCGGAAATGAAATTTGTCATAGTGGGAATATTACCCTCACTGTTATTCATAGTGGCCTTCCTTCATTTAACTGGCTGCCACCAATTAATTCGAATAATTCTTCAATCACAGTGAATCAACAGGGCACATACGTTTGTGAAATCACACAATGTGGATTCACCATTACAGACAGTATAGTCATCACACAAAGCAATGTAATCGCACAAATTACGGCACTTACTGACACGGTTATTTGTCCTGGTGACACTGTCCAATTTCTGGCAAACTCAGGCATGACCAGCTATGAATGGAGTAACGCTGATTTCGGACAGTCAGTGAACGTTTTAGATACCGGTTATTATGCCGTTACCGTTTACGACAATAATGGTTGTTCGGCTACTTCAGACAGTATTCATGTGAGTTTTCTTCCGGGATCTGGTTTACCGATCGTGAACGACACCACTGTCTGCTTAGGTGACAGTGTCATTTTAAATAATGCCAATGGACAAAATACAAGCTGGTATCTCGATGATAGTTCCTCTACGGCAATATCAATCAACCCAAGTATTAACTTAGGTAGTTTATTGGGCGACACCACGCTATACGTTGAAAGTTCAAACGGCACCTGCACCAGTCAAAGAATTCCTGTGACTGTCCAAATCAGTCAGGCATCACTTGGGTTTAGTTTTATTGGAGACAGTATAATTTGTTCTCAAGATACTTTAATGCTTTCGACGAATAACAGCGGGGCTGATGATTTTACATGGACTGGACCAAATGGATTTACATCTACAAATACCTCAGTCCTCATCACACCGGTGGACAGTTCTAGTTCAGGCTACTACGCACTCACTCAATCCGATCAGTTTTGTTCAAGTGGGGCTGACAGTATTTATATCAGTGTATTGCCCCAGACTGACTTTCAATTGAGCTTGTCAGACACAGTTTATAAGTGCTTGCTAGACACCCTTGCGATTGGATCCAGTTTTGGAGGTCCGGTATCATGGTATCCAGTTAACATACTTAGCGATTCAATTAATGCGGTTTATCCCGGATTATATTCTTCCACGGCAATCGATTCTAATGGATGTACAGCATACAGCGACAGTGTTTTTGTATTGAACTTCCCAAGTAACAACCCATCCATCGCCAGCAGCACTATTTGCTATTCCGATTCTGTTTTGATTTCCGGGAACGGAAATATGTTAGATTGGTATTCAACGGACAGCACATTTATTGCGAATGACTCTGCGTTGCAGACGGGCGCTTTGTATACAGACACATCATTCATCTCTATATATACCGACACCAATGGTTGCATTCAACCCGCTCAACTTGTGAATATCACTGTTATCCCAGCCAATGGCGCTCCCAACATTTATGGAGACACCGTGCTTTGTGAAGGAGACAACCTCAATTTATCGACTGACATCATAGCTGGTGCAAATTACTTCTGGACAGGCTCTGGTTTCAACAATGGTTTCTCTTCCAATTACTCTATGAGCAATCTAACACCATCAAACAATGGCAATCTGAGTTTACAGGTAGGTGGTTCAGGCTGCATTACGACTATTGCCTCAGTGAACATCTTAGTTATACCTACCCCATCAGCGCCAGCAATTTCAGGAGATTCTGTTTATTGTTCTTATGATACATTACTTCTAACTAGCAACTCTGTCAATACGGTTTGGCTAGATGCCATTGGCCAGCCAATTGATTCTGGTCAATTTCTAACTATCAATCCTACATTGAATAATCAACTGAATAATGGAGTCTACGTCATTCACATAGACTCTGTAGGCAATTGTCCGTCCCAACCAACTTTTTTCAATCTGGTGATTGACACCCCACCAGGTGCTACCACGCTTTCTTTGGGAGCAGCTCCATGTTTGAATGATTCTAACAACTATATCCTTGCCAATGGGCAGCCCAATCAGGGAACCTGGAGCTTACCTGATAATTCAATGATTATTGGAGACACGCTGCACATTGGTCAAACAACTGCATCAGACACAGGTATCTATTACTATGAAACACAATCTGCACACGGGTGCATCAGAATCGATAGTATTCATATTACGTTCGACACCATTCCATTGATCAACCTGGGACCAGATCAAATTTTGTGTGAAGACTCTACGCTTTATCTTAGTTTAAATCCGAACTACCACAGCTACTTATGGCAAGATGGCAGTATAGACCATGATTATGTGGTGTCCGATTCAGGCCTTTACCATGTCACTGTGAGCACAGAACAGGGATGCGTGGCTTCTGATTCCATTTATATTGAAACCATCGATTGTTCTCTGGGAGTTCCAAATATTATTACGGCAAACGGTGATGGAATCAACGACTTCTTTGAAATTGAACATCTAGGTACAGATAATTATATTGTCATCTACAACCGTTGGGGGAGAATTGTATTTGAAGCCACCAATTATAAAAACAACTGGGGAGGGAAAGACGTATCGGATGGGGTTTATTACTATATTCTTTACCCTCATGGTCGCTCCGGTGATGACCCTAAAATAGTCAAAGGTTTTGTGCATGTGAGCAAGTAATTTCAGGAAGCAAGATTAACACAAACTTAACATTGGACCTCAAGCCCTAGCCACTTATAACTTAGTTTTGCATTTCATAAACTATGTGAATGCTGTCAAGGTTTCTAGTATTTTTTGGGTTATTTATTTCGAGCATCTTGTCGGGACATGCGGAAGTTACTGACTCAGTTATCACGGATACCACTCTAAATCCTACCCCAGAGGTGTCAACGATTCCTGAAGAACCAGGTCATATAAACGTTGACGCATTTGATTTTTCCGTCTTTAAAAACCATGCCGATCCAGATGATGCTGAAAAGACCCTTCAAGTAGGAAAAATCACCATTTCTTGGGATAATATTTTTGGGGACGACTATTCTTTGGGGCTTAAACGTGATGGAAAATGGCAGTTCTTTCCTCTGGAAAAAGAAGCCAATAAAATCACTCTGGACAGTATAGAGGAAAACCACTTTTATCAGACCGTATTTATAAAGAGGGGCTCTGAATCACCTGAAGAAGTGAGTGATACCCTCCATATTCATACCATTTCACCCAGTGCCTTTAAGTTCCTCTCATCTAAAAAAGGAGAAGGAGAAGCAGAATTGTACTGGGGAATCAACTCAGAAGAGCTCATCCGTCATGGGTACGACAAAGCCATTATTAAATACAACACCAAGGTTGGAAAAAAACATGGCACCCACGATTGGGCCTACGAAATTGTCGAACTAAGCGCCCTCAAATTCAAACTAGAAGACCTAGATGGTAATACCGATTATGTCTACCAAATTGGTATCCCAAAAGATGGCAATATTGAAGCGGCATTGAGCGCACTTGAAAATGGCAAAGATCCCGATATAATTTGGTCTAAAGAAGGCAAATTTAAATCTGAAAGAACCTGGGGAATCCTCAAAGTTCTGATGTTGTTAGGAGCACTCGGCTTCTTCATTTATGGGATGAAAATGATGAGTGATGGTCTGCAAAGAGCGTCCGGAAGTCGACTGAGACAAATACTGAGCTCCATGACATCCAACAGAGTCAAGGGAATTTTCAGTGGTTTCTTTATTACCGGAATCGTACAATCTTCTTCTGCCACAACAGTCATGACCGTGAGTCTGGTAAATGCAGGTTTATTGACACTTGTTCAGTCTGCCGGAATTATGATGGGCGCCAACATTGGAACAACAATCACAGGTTGGTTGATCTCGACATTCGGTTTCAAAGTGAGTTTATCAGACTACTCTTTGGTGATGATTGCATTGGCCATTCCTTTGCTATTCAACAAAAGCTCGAAACTCAAAGCCTGGGGACAAACCATTCTTGGTTTTGCAATTCTTTTCTGGGGATTGAGTATTCTGAAAGACATGACACCAAAATTGGATGCAAGTAGTCCAATAGTGCAATTCTTTGCAGACTATAAAGACACCACTTTCCTGGGACCAATTATGTTCGTGCTTCTGGGTACTTTGGTCACAATCATTATCCAGTCTTCCTCCGCGTCAATGGCCCTTACTTTGGCGATGGTATTGGGAGGCATTATTCCTGTTCAGGTCGCAGCAGCCATGATCCTTGGTGAGAATATAGGAACCACCATTACTGCACAATTGGCGTCTTTGGTGGGCAATGTACATGCCAAACGGGCTGCCCGGTTCCACGCAATTTTTAATCTCATTGGGGTCGCCTGGATGATATTCCTGATTGGTCCGTTTATGAAACTAGTGGCGGGTGCCATGACCTCTATGGACATGATTGATGCAGACCCCTTTAGCACTACTGAAGAAGGCTTGCAGGCTGCTACTTTAGTGCTTGCCGGTTTCCACACTGCCTTTAATTTGGTGAATGTATTTCTACTGGTATGGTTCGTTCCCCAACTGGTTAATTTTGCCATCAAGTCTGTTAAATCTAAGGGCGATTCAGATGAAGAATTCCATCTGGATTATATTACAGGAGGCACTCTGGCTACCGCAGAACTGTCTTTACTTGAGGCCAAAAAAGAGGTGGCTAAATTCGGTACAATCACGGCGCGTATGAATCAATTCGTGCATAAACTATTGACTGAAAAAGACAAGAAAAAGAAGACCAAACTCTACTCAAAAATTGAGAAATATGAGGACATCACGGATCGCGTTGAAATTGAAGTAGCTAGCTACCTGAGTCAGGTGAGCAAAAGCGAAATGACCCAATCCGAATCTGTGCGCGTCAGAAGTATGTTGAGTATTACAAATGACCTGGAGCGTGTTGGAGATATTTTCTACCAAATGTCTAAAACAATTGAGCGCAAGGAGGAAGCCAAACTGTGGTTCTTACCGGAACAGCGAGAAAGGCTCAAAGAAATGTTTGACTTGATTGATCAGGCCTTTGTGATCATGAACGAAAACCTCAACTCCGAATTTGGGCAGATCAATATTGAAAAAGCCAAGGACATTGAATTTATGATCAATGCCAAGCGAGATGAGTTGAGAACAGAACATCTTAAAAACCTTGAAAAAGGAGAAATTCAGTACAACATGCAGTCTGGTTTGGTTTACAGTGACCTCTTTGCCTCTTTGGAGAAAATCGGAGACCATATTATTAATGTGTCTGAAGCCGTTGATGGTCAAATCTAAAGGCACTCACTTCCCGAATGAGACAAATCATTCAAATATTCGGTACTTTTTTCAAGTTAGGGCTCGTCGCCTTTGGTGGTCCTGCCGCACACATTGCCCTAATGGAAAGAGAAATCGTGGAAAAACGACATTGGCTCTCAAGCGAGAAGTTCATTGATTATATGGGTTTAACCGCGTTAATTCCAGGTCCAAATTCTACGGAAATGGTGATGTGTTGTGGTCTCGAGAAGGGCAGGCGACCGGGCGTTTTGGCCGCAGGTATCGGCTTCATTATTCCCGCGGTAGCCATTACTCTAGTATTTTCCTGGCTTTATGTTGAGTATGGCGATTTGCCAGAATTTGAATCAATCTATAAGGGCATTAAGCCCGCTGTGATGGCTTTGATAGCTGTTGCTCTAAACAAACTATGGAAAAAAGCAGTTAAAGGACCGATAGAGTTGGTCTTTGCACTCATCACCCTGGGCTTGTGCTTTTGGGAAACGTTGAATCTACCGGAGGTACTCATTTTATTGATTGTTGGAGCTCTGGGCATCCTATGGCATTATTCTAAAGACAGAATAGCTTCTTTTAGCATATTACCGCTTATAAGCTTATTGAATGATGGTTTTGGTTTCAGCCAAACTTCCGGAAAAGTGTTTCTGATCTTCTTCAAAGTAGGCGCCATTTTATATGGCAGTGGATACGTGTTATTCGCATATTTGGAAGGTGAATTGGTGGAGACGGGCATGCTCACAATGGATCAATTAATGGACTCAGTGGCAGTAGGTCAATTCACACCTGGACCAGTGCTATCAACCGCCACTTTTATTGGTTATGTTTTGGATGGTTTTGGCGGTGCATTTTTGGCAACAGCCGGTGTATTCCTCCCTTCTTTCCTATTCGTTATGTTTCTGCACCCGTTTCTGGACAAGCTGAAGAAAATTGATTGGTTCAAAGCCTTTTTGACCGCAGTAAGTGCTGCAGCCGTTGCCTTGATGGCCTACGTGTTGTTTAGTATGAGTTATGAGACGGTCAGAGACGGATGGGTTTCCGGTGTACTCGCATTGATTTATCTCGGTATATTCCTGAAATTCAAAAAACTAAATCCTGCTTTCGTGATTGTTTTTGCGGGTTTCTTGGGGTGGTTGATGGCTTAATGGTCAGTTTAAAGCCAAACGAGTTCAAACCTACTGTGGAATCCTAACTCTCTGTTCCATCACCTGTCTCAAAATGTTATTGAGCTGCCTTTTAGCCCCCTTCTTCAACATGTCTGCAACCGGATTAAAATGATATGCCTGAGAGGTGAAATCGCAACTAGAGCGCTCCGTATAAAACAAATCCGTTTCAAATTTCTGTCGGTTAACGTCCAGAAACTCATTCGTTGTAAAGTCATATTGAGAATGGTTGACTAGTATACCTCCTTTGTCAACTGTCATTGACGACACGGCAATATACATGTCCCTACTCGAATTCAATGCAGAATACAATTCCGAATTGGTGGTTAGGCTATTTGCTTTTAAGTCTGTGACCAAGATGAGGTGACTGAATCGGTTTTCATCCATTTTCCGTGCAATATTTAATGCGCGTCTCACCCCTGGTGCAGGATTTGTGCCTCCTCCTGTATTAATTCCATTTAACTTTTGAGTGAGTTCCCTCATTGTAATGTCTGATTTTCTTCCCACATATATTTCTCTTGAACTGCTGTTAAAAATCGTAATGGATATCGCAGCATCATCGGGTGCTCGCTCGAATAGGTATTTCACGCCTTCCACGGCCCTGCTCTTCTCATTTTTCATGGATCCGGAATAGTCTACTACAAAATGATAGTTCATGGTATCAGAAAAAATCTCCGAACAGGCACAACCATAGGCAACACCATAACTTCCTGATTGAGGTCGATAAAGTGTGGAAATCGCCTGATTGAGCTCTGATGGTGTGGTGTGCACATAGGAGGTTTGATAAGGGTCCAGGCGCTCGAGTCCTTTTACTTTGCTTTCCACCTGCACGATGGTCACTCGTCTGCCATAGTTTTCGAATTGCTCCCGCACAATGTCTTCTATTTTTGTGGTAACTGTAAACGCCCCATCCGAAATTAAAATCATTCTGGCCGAATCCTTGCCATTGGGTTTGATGGTACGGTAGGCTTTTTCCAATCCACTGTATACATTGGTCCCGCCCCCAAGTGCTACTCCCGCCAGAAGACTATCTACCTCCAGGTGTGTATTTTCAGAAACCTTGCCCGTATATATATACCGCGAGTTAGACGAGAACGTCACAAAAGAAATGGGGGTTCCGTGTGGCAATACACTCACCAAGTTTTTCATGCTACCCCTTAAGGAATCGAATAAGGCATTCTTTTTCATTGAACCAGACACATCCAAAGCAAACAAGTATGGCGTATGGTCTTTGGTAGAGATTGAATCTTTGTCTTCTTCAACCACTTCCGGGAGGTCTTTGGCACAGTCACAGTCCGTGCTGTCGTTAATCTCCCGCACAGAGAAATCATCAAACTGATAATAGGCTTTGGTTTGAAAGGCATCAATTTCAAAATAGGCTTCCAATTCCAAATCACTCATACGGGTACTCTTTTTGTCTCCGAATTTGCCAAAACTCATGTACTTCTCTCCGCCAGTAGCCAAATAATAGCCACAGAATTTCTGCCATTTGGTATCTGTCACGGGGGCACCATCATTTAAGTATAGGTTAGCAGTGTAGGTTTGTGGTTCGTCCAAACCGGAAATCAATTTTTGGTCGTGATGAAACAAAATACCGATATCCGTGCCTGCCCATCTGGAGGTTCTGTGCAGCAAACTGTAAAAACAAACACAATAGACCTGATCTTTTTTTAAAGGGGCTTTCAACTCTCCAGTGAGGTATTCAAATTTGGTTTTCTCATGACGCACACTGCCCAGGACAAGTCCAACTGCCCCCACTCCGGAATGCGCTTTGGCCACGCTCTTTCTGGGTTTCACATAAAAATGTGGAGACCGTTTTTTTAAAGGGTTGTACCAATGATTGGTCAGATAGCCCTCTGCTCTCAACTCATTCACGCCCCTTTGATTTAGGGAGTCGTCTTCAAATCCTGGATTGAGTAGCAGGTTGGTTTGGGTATATCCAATACAGGAGCAAAGCAGCAATATGATGGTAGTGAATAGCCTCATTAGCAAGTAAGTGGCAAGTTTTATGCCAAGTGGGGGCTAAGATAGGGAGGTTTTGGGGAAAGGGGGTAAATTATCCACTGTCACAAGAAAATCAAAATAGTTCTATCTCGATCATGTGTTATCGATTCTCCCAATAAAGTCTTCTGTTTTCTCGTCAGAATCTTCCTCCAATGCACTTTCAGCTCTATCAAGATGATATGTTGGTGATTCCCTCACTCCAATTCTTCTTCCTCCCTCATCAAAATTCCAAAATTCTACAATTTGAATATTCCTTTTCCTTGGCTCCATAAAAAGTGAAAAATCCAATGTATAAGCCTCAAAACGACCTTTTCTACCGGAAGCAGCTGATGTATCAGGCTCGATGACATGAATCAATTTAAAATCCATTAACTGTAATATCATGTCATGAACTCTGGGAAAAGACTGTGCTTCATCCTGAGAAATAAGAAAGCATGTTCTTTTTTTATCTTGGATGCAGAACTTCATCAGATCGCGAAACAGGCGTTCCAAGTTGATCGCCTCAGTATTTACATCATCCCTCAATGCCTTTAATTTCGACCTGTAGGAAAAACTACTTGCTGACTTCCAGATATTTGTTGGTGTCAGATGTTTAACATTACCCGTCGAAATGGCATTATCAATAGCATTTACAAAAATCGTAAGAAAGTCTCTAGGAACACCACCTGAAGCAATTACTAATTTCTCAAAACCACTTTTATTAAACAAAGTTTCACTTGCATTTTCTAGATTCACATCTTTAGCCATCGAGTTAAGAATTCTTGCCAAATAGTCACTCGGGGATGTTAAATCCTCAAGTGTTCTATCCAGATTTATTTGTTCTAAATCTTGATCTAGTTGAACACCAATTGTTTGCCCGTCATGTCGAATAATATCTGTTCTGTGTCTGATTGTAGCGACTTTTAGATAAAAATCAGTTCCGCGAACCAAACGGTGAACATAATCCAACACATCAGGTTGTCTATCTCTTTTTATTAAATAAAAATCGTCAAGCAAAAGAAAACAAGCATCATACTTACTTTTCTCTAATTCTTTCACAAGAGCGTCTTTATAATCTGGAAGAAACCTTTCTAATGAATCAAGTTTCTTTTCTTCAAACTCACTTAAAGAGCCAATGGCTCTAGACATTCCAACATTACCCCCAACTCCTCTGTATTCACCTTTAGCTGAATATTTAGATTGCTTTTTTTCTTCTTTCTTCACTTTAAGGACCTCAGCCTGTTTCAGTAGTTCCCTTAATTCTTTAATATGCTTTTGAAGTTTCGTTTGACAAAAAAGAAACCTACGCCATTTTTGTTTGGATCGTGGCATTGATTCCATAATTTTTAGAAGTAACCTGATCAAAACATCTGGATAACCTAAACGCTTAATTTCATCAACTGAAATATAATTTGACAGAATATTATTATCTTTTCCTATGTCATTTTTATAATGGACCAACAAACACGACTTTCCTGACCCCCTTCTACCATATATTATTTGATGTTGTTTTGAACTCAGTCGTGTTAAGTGACCTTCAACATCTATATATTTTGGATTATGATTAGGACGAACCCTAAACGAATCTTTAACATGATGCTTCAGCTTTGAGACTTCTTGTGTATTAAGCATATTGGAAGTACTAGTTTGGATAATTTTACACCGCAATCTACCACCCAAAAAACCAAAATCCCACACCGAAAACCATGATTTTTCTGTCAGAATTCGGTGAGATTTACAATCCCTTGCTCGCTCATTTCATTTCGGGAATAATTTTTGCTAACTATGTGGAAACGAAACTACCATGAAACCAATTCTATTTCTTTTCGTCATAGCTTCCCTAAGCTTAAGTTCTTGTAGAAACTACTTTGTGGCACATGATTTTGAGAGTAAAACAGCCAATCACAAGACGGTTGCCGTGCTGCCTGTAAAGATGATTTTTACCGGAAAACAGCCCAAAGACATCACTGAAGAACAAATCAAGCAATTGGAAGAAGCCGAAAGCAAAGCCTTTCAAATTGCCCTTCATGATGAAATTCTGGCATCTACCAGAGGAGGAAAGAAACCAATTAGAGTCGCATTTCAGTCGTACACCGAAACACTCAAACTCCTGGATGACAATGGCATATCAATTAGAGACAGTTGGGACATGGACCCCAAACAATTGGCTCAACTGCTTAATGTGGATGCTGTTGTAAAAATGGACATCACCAAGAAAAGATACATCAGCGACCTGGCTTCTTTTGGGATATCAGTTGGCAGAGAAATTATTAACGTGATAGGCTTTGGGCTTCCCACATTGTATGGGGGCGTTACAAGACTGGGTAGAACCAATGACGTGATCGCCAGTGCTAAAATTATCAACATGAGCGATGGCACGGTTCTTTGGAGCAAGTCAGATACTCAGTCTACAGATTGGACTAATCCAGCGGAAACTGTTGTAAGATACATGTGCCGGAGAATGGGACGCGACTTTCCGTACAGAATTCCGAAAAAGTAAACCCCGCATGGGATGCTCACCTCACATTGTAGAGCGACTTACACACTTAGAAACAATCTGGAAACTACCTATCAGGGCACAAGCTCTGATTATCAATTGATTATCGTTTTGCTTTAACCTTGGTATCATTCTCGCATCTCATATCATAAAATTCAAAAACTATGATACGAGAATATTCAAACATACTTTACAACAAACTTGAAAATTGGGTAGAATCTGCCATTGCCATGTTGCCGAACTTTGTTTTGGCAGTCATTATTTTGGTAGCGTTTTATTTTGTCGCCAGACTGAGTAAGAAACTTGTGAGAAAAATGCTCGATCAATGGTATCACAATGAGGAATTGACCAATATTTTCAGTAAAATCACTTTTATTGGCATTCTGATCGTAGGAGCACTTACCGCACTCAACGTAATCAACTTGGATGAAACTGTGACTTCACTCTTAGCTGGTGCTGGTATCATTGGTTTGGCGTTAGCGTTCGCATTTCAGGACATTGCCGCCAATTTTGTATCCGGAATTTTCATGGCTGCGAAAGGTCCTTTTGAAGTCGGACAGATTGTGGAGGTACACGACATAATGGGTACTGTTAAAGCCATCAACTTGAGAACAACCGAAATCATCACTTTTGACGGAAATACGGTGATCATACCTAATAAAGAAGTATTTCAAAACAACATCATCAATTATCAGAAAACTAAGAAAAGACGTGTGTCTATTGACGTTGGTGTATCGTACGACGATGATCTGAGAAAGGCAAAGAAAGTTGCCATTGAAGCAGTTAAAGAAATTCCATATATCCTTGAGGAAGAAGGTGTGCAGGTGTTTTACAAGGAATTTGGTGGCAGTTCAATTAATTTCGAGATTCGATTCTGGGTACCTTATGACAAACAACCACAATATTTAGACGGTCGCAGTGAAGCCATCATGAAAATCAAAGAGGCATTTGACAGAGAAGGCATGACCATTCCATTCCCAATTAGAACGCTTGACTTTGGGATTAAGGGTGGTGAAAAACTGAATGAGGTTCTACATCTCGATCAATCTGAGGGCCTCAGTACAAAATCATCAGACAAAGCATCTAATGAAGACATGAAGCAAGCTTCATAGACAAACCTAGCAGCAAGTAGTGAAGGTCCATCAATAAACAGGTGGACCTTTTTTGGTCGTATGGCATTATTTCTTTTAGCAGGATTATCACAATTCAATTGCGTTTTTCACTAAATTGCTTCAAACTTATGCCATGAAACACATCTACACACTCCTTGCTCTATTGTCATTTACGACCACGTCACAGTCTCAAACCACCTTGTTTTCTGAGGATTTTGAAACTGGTTCGAGCACACAATTTAATTTGAACACGACCACCCTTGGTGGCACGACAAACGACAACCAATGGGTAATCAACAACTCATACACAGGCGGAAGTGGCACCTTCACGTGTCTTGGCTTTCCCTTTACCTTTACAGTTCCAAATGCACCAGCTCAACCAGCCGGAATTACGGGATCTCCCAATAGTTATTTTATGCACATAGTTGCCAACGCAGCAGTGAGCAGCGGCATTACAAGTCCTAGCTATATACCTGCGGACGGTACATGTGTTTTTGCCGGTTCTCATTTTGTAGAGATGAATTCTGACATTTCGACCGTTGGATATTCCTCCGTGGAGCTTAATTTTTGGTGGATGCATGGCGGAAGCGCCCAGGCTGTTGGTGAAGTTTATTATAGCCTCAATTCGGGCGTTAGCTGGACTCAACTCACCGCTCCAATAACTGATTACTTTAATCAAGCAACGTGGACGCAACAAACCATTACAAATGCGGCATTCGACAACCAGGCTACACTCCGATTTGCATTCAGATTCAACAATGCTACTTCAGCCTCAGGAACGGATCCTGGTTTCTCAATTGACGACATAGAGGTTACCGGAACGGTGGCATGTAACGCTCCTGTGGCAGACTATTCTAGCTCCACAACCAACTTAACCGTATTGTTCACTGATAATAGCACAAACACACCTACAAGCTGGTTATGGGATTTTGGAGATGGTAATACAAGTACCATGCAAAACCCATCTCACACTTATACCGTCAGTGGTAATTATGTGGTATGCTTAACTGCTACTAATTCTTGTGGTTCGGACTCATCATGTGCAAATATATCTGTAACCTGTCCTGCCCCTTCGGTAGGATATAACCACACCACCAATAATTTAAGTGCCAGTTTTATGGACAATAGCACAAATACTCCTACCAGCTGGCTATGGGATTTTGGTGACGGCAATACAAGCACCATGCAAAACCCAACTCATACCTATGCCACGTCTGGCAACTATCCGGTATGTTTAACAGCTACCAATGCTTGTGGAACAGATTCTTCCTGTGTTACGGTATCAGTAGGATGTCCTACCCTGGATTCAGATTTTTCTGCGAGTTCGACCAATCTGAATGCGAATTTTACTGACAATAGCGCTGGAGCAGTTTCAAGTTGGTTATGGGATTTTGGAGACGGTAATACGAGTACCGTTCAAAGTCCTTCTCACACCTATGCCAGCTCAGGCTCATATTCAGTTTGTTTAACGGTGACCGACTCGTGTGGAATTACTGATTCAAGCTGTCAGACCTTACCAATTACTATGACGGATATAGACAATCCTTTATACAGTTTGGTCAACATTTATCCGAATCCAACCACCGATCAATGGTCTATTCAATTAGGAGATTTGACCGGTAATACAACGATCATCATTAGAGATATTCAAGGTCGATTGGTTTTTAGGGAAACGATGAACAATCAGGCCGTGGTCAAATTTAATGCCTCAAGTCCTGGTGTATACATGGCCGAGATTTTAAATGGTGACAACAGAGCAATTTTCAGGGTTGTAAAACAATGAGCTTCTGAAAATAAATGATTAGTGAGTCTTA
The DNA here is from genome assembly GCA_030433115.1 of Bacteroidia bacterium. Classification (GTDB taxonomy): domain Bacteria; phylum Bacteroidota; class Bacteroidia; order Flavobacteriales_D; family JAUILH01; genus JAUILH01. The sequence continues at coordinate 16,256 of JAUILH010000026.1, forward strand.
ATTTTCAAGCCCAGGTTGGTTTCGTTGGGTTGGATGAGATCCCAAAGATTTCCATACAAGTCTTTGAACACAGCCACTCTGCCATGAGGTTGGTCTTCAGGTTGACGCACAAACTCCACATTTTTGGCCACTAGGGACCGATAATACCACTCAAAATCATCCGTAAACAGGAATAGGAAAACGCGTCCGCCGGTTTGGTTTCCAATGCTGCCTTTTTGTTTATCATTGGCCGCCTTTGCTAACAAGAAGCCAGATTGTTTTGAACCACTAGGTGCTACAACGACCCATCGTTTTTCGTCAGACAGTTGAGTATCTTCTATCAAACGAAAATTGAGGACCTCAGTGTAAAATTTAATGGCGGCATCATAATCTTCTACCACAATGGCCATATAGGCGAGATATTCAGACATGCTTATCTAACTTCTCCGCCGTTTTCAATGTCTTTCTCAGGAGCCACAAATGCCAATTCACTTTCATCCGTATTCTCAGCCATTAAGATCATGCCTTGAGATTCCACACCTCTGATTTTTCTTGGCGCCAGATTCAATAAAACGCTGACCTTCTTACCAACGATATCTTCAGGTTTGTAATAGCTTGCGATTCCCGAAACTATGGTTCGAACGTCCAAACCTGTATCCACTTTGAGCACCAACAATTTATCAGCATTCTCATGTTTCTGCGCCTCCAGAATGGTGGCAACTCTGATGTCTAATTTCGTAAAGTCGTCGAATGAAATTTCGTCTTTCATAGGTTTGTGTTTTGAGGTATCGGTTGATTTCAATTTAGCGACCTGGGCTTCAATGATGTCGTCTTCAATTTTCGTGAAGAGCAACTCTGCTTTATTAATTTGATGTCCGGTTGACAGTAAGTTCAAACTTCCCAGTTCATCCCATTTTAATTCAGTTTCAAGGTTGAGAAGTTTAGACAACTTCTCTGCGGTGAAGGGCAGAAATGGGGTCATTGCCAAACTTAAATTAGCTACAATCTGGTTGGCAATGTGCATAATGGTTTGTACCCTTTCAGCATCAGTTTTAACCAATTTCCATGGTTCAGTATCTGCCAGATATTTGTTTCCGAGACGAGCCAAATTCATCATCTCCGCCTGTGCATCCCTCAACCTGAAGGTCTCCAGATAAGCATTCATGGTGTTAATGATCTCAGCCATTTCAAGTGTAATGCTTCTATCTATGTCGTGATACTCATTGGCCGACGGCACAATTCCATCGTAATACTTATTGGTTAAAACCAAAGTTCTATTGACAAAATTGCCCAGGTTGGCAACCAGTTCATTGTTATTTCTTGCCTGAAAATCTTTCCATGTAAACTCTGCATCTTTAGATTCGGGTGCAATGGAACACAGTACATACCTCAACACATCCTCCTGACCGGGAAAATCTGCTAAATAATCGTGCAACCAAACCGCATAGTTCCTTGAGGTGGAAAACTTATCGCCTTCCAGGTTTAAGAACTCGTTCGCAGGAATGTTTTGAGGCAGAATAAAATCGCCATGTGCCTTCAGTAAAATCGGGAAAATGATGCAGTGAAAGACAATATTGTCCTTCGCTAAAAAATGAACCAACTCGGTGTCTTCATCTTTCCAGTATGGCTCCCAGTCTTTACCAGTTTGTTTAGCCCATTCTTTGGTAGCGGAGATGTATCCAATTGGGGCATCTAACCATACGTAGAGTACTTTTCCTTCACCTCCATCAACCGGCACTTTTACGCCCCAATCCAAATCACGGGTCATGGCTCTCGGTTGCAATCCGCCATCAATCCAACTCATGCATTGACCCAACACTTGTTTTCTCCATACTTTAGGATCGTGGTGCTGTTTTCCATCCAATTTACCATTGGTAATCCAGTCCCTCAACCACTCTTCATGACGTTCCATAGGTAAATACCAATGACTGGTCTCCCTCAAAACAGGTGTTTTTCCGCTCAATGTAGATTTGGGATTAATCAATTCGGTTGGACTCAAAGCTGAACCGCAGTTCTCACACTGATCGCCATAGGCAGAGGGGTGGTGACACTTAGGACACTCTCCGGTAATGTATCTGTCTGCTAAAAATTGGTCATTTTCTTCATCATAATATTGTTCAGATGTATCTTTGGTGAATACCCCTTTTTCATCGAGCACCTTAAAATATTCCTGAGCCGTTTCATGATGCATAGGGTCACTTGTTCTGTGATACATGTCAAAACTAATTCCCAGGTCTTCAAATGCTTTTTTATTGATGCCGTGGTATTTGTCCACAATTTCTTGTGGTGTAATACCCTCTTTTTTAGCACGCAAAGTAATGGCGGCACCGTGTTCATCCGATCCACAAATGAACGCCACATCTCCTCCAGTTAATCGGCGATATCTGGCGTAAATATCTGCCGGTACATATACCCCCGCAATGTGTCCTAAATGCAGTGGACCGTTGGCATATGGAAGGGCAGCAGTAATAGTATGTCTTTTTGCGCTACTCATTATTCAATAAATGACCTTAAATTAGAGCTGCAAAGATATTTATTTAGATTAGATGATATGAGGTGTATGCTCCCTGCTTTTCTTGAAAAAGGCGATATGATTAGAATTGTGGCTACCGCGCGAAAAATGGACCGCTCTATTTTGGAGGAAGCTGCAGATTTTATTGAAAAAGCGGGATATCAAGTCAGCTTTGGGAAGCATCTTTTTGAAGCAAACAATCAATTTGCAGGTTCGGATGAGATGCGTGCTTCCGACTTCAATGAGGCCATTCATGACAATGAGGTAAAAGCCATTTTGTGCGCAAGGGGTGGCTATGGCAGTGTCAGAATTCTGGATGCCATTGATTGGAAACATCTTCAAAAGCTCCCAAAATGGATTGTAGGTTATAGTGACGTTACAGCCATTCATCAGGTCTGCAATTACCTGTCAATTGCAAGCATGCACGCCACAATGCCCATCAATTTTAAATCGAACACACAAGCGGCTTTGGATAGTTTGTTTAACACACTAAGTGGCGCCAGTTTCACATATGAATGGGATAGTATGGACTTAAATAGAAGTGGTACCTGCTCCGGTGAGTTAGTGGGTGGTAATTTATCCATGATTTACAGTATGATGGGGTCAACTGAGCAGCTCAACACCACAGGTAAAATACTGTTTTTGGAAGACCTGGATGAATATCTATATCATGTTGACAGAATGATGATGTGCCTGAAACGTGCTGACTTACTATCCGGATTGAAGGGCTTAATTATTGGAGGGATGACTGACATGAACGACAACACCATTCCTTTTGGAAAAACCGTGCCTCAAATTATTCTAGATGCCATTAAGGGGTATAATTTTCCCGTTACATTTAATGCCCCTTTTGGGCATATAGATGATAACAGAACCCTTGTTTTGGGAGGGCAATACAAACTTCAGGTTAAAGAAAGCAAAGTCTATCTCTCCTCAAGCGTGTAGTCGTCTGGTACCGCGAACATACTGTCATCAACGTCTTCTTCCTTTATTTCTGTTACTTCAGTTTTAGAAACAGCCGTTCCATCCAACCTTGTTTCCTCAATCAATAAAGGCATTGATCCACTTCCCTTCTCCTCTAATTTTTCGAAAAATTTGGATACGTTGTTATTCTTGCTGATGGCTTTCATCATAGGAGCGTAAAATGTGAAATTGCCCTTATGAATCCAAAAGCTTACTTGTACCTTTCTTTGTGTCGACTTTACAATGGTTTTGTGACAATCTTTCCCCAGAAAGGCCTTTTTCTCATTCGTTTTTTCAACGTCAACTTGCAACGGTCTGTTGTGCGAACGATCGGGCATGGGCAAATACAGCTTTCTGGCCGGAATTAAGGCGGTCACTTCTCCTGTTTTCAAATTAATGAGCTTCACTCCTTTCAATGCATTGTCATCATTCGGCAAATAAGTTTCCAGTCGCACCATATCTCCCTTCACGTAAATTTTCTTTTTCACCACATTGGCTCTGTGTGTTTCCTTGATAGTAATTGCACCAGTAAAATCTTGCGCTGACAGACCGAATGTCATACACATCAAGATCAACAATAACCCACTTTTTACCAAATTTTTCATAATCAATAGTTTCAAGTACGAATATACGTATTTTTGATTGTTGTCTTGAGTAGATCAAAATCCGTTCCAAATGGTAGAGAATTCAAAAAAAATTGGTGATATGGCTGAGGAAATTGCGGCTAAGTTTATCCTGGCGAATGGATTCGTTATTGTGGAAAGGAACTGGATTCATGGCAAGTTAGAAATCGACATCATTGCTCAAAACCAGAACATGATCGTCTTTATAGAGGTGAAATACAGAAAGAATTCAGATTTTGGCAGACCTGAATCAGCGGTGGACCCCAGCAAAGCCCGGCGTATCATTCAAGCTGCAGATCAATACCTCAATGAACGGGAAATTGATTTAATGCCGAGATTCGACATCATTGCCCTCACCGGAAGCGGAGAAAATCTGAATATAACGCACTACCCAAATGCCTTTCGACCGGAGGCATGACCGTCATGCCACAAGCTTTTACTACCTTTGCAGCCGCATGGAAAAGAATAACGACAAAAAAAGGGGTTTTGGATCTGGTAAAGGGAAGTTTGATCCGTCAAAAAAACTGAGTAGAAATTTTTCGAAAAAATCGACGGCTTCAGAAGGATCAGAAACCGGTTCTTCAGATACAGACAAGCCAAAAAGAACAGCTAAACCCAACTTTTCCAAGTTTGACAAACGAACCAAAGAAGATAAATTTCAGAAGAAGGACAAATCTTCAAAATTCGAAAAACCAAAGAAATCTTTTTCAAAAAAATCGGCTAAAGCTGAACCCGCTAAACGTCCTTCCAAAAATGACCTGGTGCGATTGAATAAATACATTGCCAATTCAGGGGTTTGTTCAAGACGAGAAGCGGACAAGCTCATCGAACAAGGTTTAATTACCGTGAATGGGGAAGTGATCACTGAGCTGGGCACAAAAATTAAATTTGGCGACAAGGTTCAATATGAAGGGAAATATTTGAGAGGAGAGCAACACGTGTACTTGTTGATGAATAAGCCAAAGGATTTCATTACCACTTCCAAGGATCCACAAGGCCGCAAAACTGTCATGGATTTAGTTGGTTCAAAGTGCAAAGAACGTGTATATCCGGTAGGTAGATTAGACCGCAACACCACTGGTCTATTGATGCTGACCAATGATGGTGATCTGGCTTCCAAATTGACACATCCGAAAAACGAGATCGGCAAATTATATCAAGTAGAAACTGACATTCCTGTGAAACCAGAAGATCTAGATGCTTTGATGACAGGTATCACACTTGAAGATGGGGACGCCAAAGCAGACAATGCAGCATATGCCGGCGGGAAGAACATCATTGGCGTTGAATTACATTCAGGAAAAAACCGAATTGTAAGACGGATGTTTGCTGAATTGGGATATGAAGTTAAAAAACTGGACAGAGTGATGTTTGCTGGTCTGACAAAAAAAGACATCCCAAGAGGTAAGTGGCGTTTTTTGACCGACAAAGAGATTGCATATTTGAAAATGCTGTGATTAGGTGAAGTTGCGAGATTATTAGATTCATTAACAGGTGCTTCCGGAAGTTATTAACGAAGAAACAGTCCAACGAAACCAGCCTATTGAACGATACTCAGAGTCACCCAACAAAAGGGTGACGAAAGAGTCTTTTTCTTCGTCCTCTGAGTAACGTTTGTAATCAAGGTTTCGCTTCAGTAGTTGACACGTGAAGTTTCTTTTAGCCTACATGATCACCTCAACACACAATAACTTTCAGACCATCACAAGCACTCCAAATCCTGAGCATAAAACCGACCATTTAACCAGCCCGCTTCCAATTTGGCATCATACTTTTTGTAGAAATTGATGGCGGGTTCGTTCCAATCAAGAACCTGCCAGTCCATGCGCTTGCAACTTGTTTGTTTGGCTTCTTGAATAATGGCTTCAAACAACAATTTCCCAATCCCTCGTCCTCTTTTTTCTTCGGATACAACAAAATCCTCAAGATATAGGGTCTTACCTTTCCAGGTGGAATAACCAAAATAATAAAGAGCAAAACCAAGCACCTGTTCATTCTCGAGCACCACCAAGTCGTCAAAACAACCGGTCTCAAAATCTTTTTGAAGCTGATCGAGTGTCATCTCGACTTCATCGGGTGCCTTTTCGTAGAGGGCGAGTTCGTTGATGAGGCTTAACACGGCAGGTAAGTCTACTGTTCTTATTTTTTTGACACATGGTGACATACAACTGATTTTTAGATGATTAAATCACGTAGAAATAGAGGAACTAAAAATACTCAAAATTGAGTATTTGAATGCCAAGCGATTTTGGGTACATTTCCCTCCACAAACAAACGAATCATGGTAAACCTAACATCTCTACTGCTACTGCTCCTTGCATTTTCTGGGTCATCACAAACCACTGAAGATTCACTTTGGATGGTTTGGAATAACCAGGAAGAAAGTGACTCCAATAGATTTAATGCGTATAATAAAATCATTGAAAACTATTACATGGGAACTTCCCCAGATAGCTGCAAAACTCTACTTGAAAACGGGATAAAACAAGCCAAACAAATACCTGACAAAAGACACCTCTCAGACTTATATTCTGGATATTGCGCACATCATTACTATCAAGGGGCATTAGACAGTTCAATTCGCTATGCCAACCTGTCTATTCAATTATCAAAAAAGATTGATTACAAAGATGGCATATCCAATGGGCTCAATACACTGGCAATTTTGTATAAAGTACAAGGCAAAATTCCTCAAGCTTTGCAGGCATACCAGGATGCACTTGAAATTAGACAGAAAGAAGGGATGAACATTGATTATATATTAGGTAATATGGGTAGTCTCTACCAGGCCATAGGAAACTATGAGAAAGCACTTGACTACACAAATAAGAGTCTAAAATTAAGAGAAGAAGCACAAGATTCTGCCGGCATGTCTTATTCTTATTCATTGCTCGCCAAGATCTACATAGATCAAAATGAATATCAAAAATCCCTAGAATACTACAAGTTGGCGTTCGATATTGACAATTCCACTCAAGTCCCAAAAAAGATGGATGCTTTAGGCAACATAGGGATAGCTTATTCCTATTTAGAATTTTATGACAAAGCCATTGAGTATCATAAAAAATGCCTGGAAATAGAAAATTCGAATAATTTTCCAATTGCTTTGTCAACCGTTTACAATAATATCGGGGGAGCTTTTTACAAACAGCAAGAGTTGGATTCTGCTATCCACTATTTTAAACTATCTCTGGAAATCCCAAGTACCAACTATGAAAAATTAGCAATTGGTCAAAGCAATATTTCTGAAGCTTATTTTGAACAAAAAAACTATGATGAATCGTTAACATATGCTAAACGCTCATTAATCAACGCTCAAAAGTCAAATTCTAAAACAACAATTTCGTCGGCCGCTAAGTCATTATGGAAGTGCTACAAGGCGATTGGCAAGAATAAAGAAGCCTTGGAAGCACATGAGTACTACATATCGATGAAAGATTCTGTTGAATCTGAAAACAATCAAAGAGTCGTCATTCAAAACGAATACAAATACCAATACGAAAAAAAAGCTGCCATCGACTCCATTGCGTTTGCCAAAGAACAACAAATCTCTGATGCCAAACTCGCTGAACAAGAAGCCAAAGCCAAAGCAGAATCTGATCGACAAGAAGCTGAAATCAAACAAAAACGCACCCAACAATATGCCTTGTTTGGCGGACTAGCTCTATTACTCGTATTCCTTGGATTTGTCTATAACCGTTTTCGCGTTACAAAAAAGCAAAAAGACATTATTGCTGATCAGAAAGTAGAAGTTGAGGCTCAAAAACAAGAAGCAGAAACACAACGAGACATTGCCGATAATCAGCGCCTGGTAGCGGAGCATCAAAAAGAAATCGTAGAGGAGAAAAATAAGGAAATCATGGATTCCATCACATACGCCAAGCGGTTGCAGGAAGCCATCCTTCCCCCTCCACGTCTGGTAAAAGAGTGGCTTACAGACAGCTTTCTTTTCTATAAGCCAAAGGACATTGTAGCCGGAGATTTCTATTGGATGGAAACAGTAGATACTGAAATTGATGGTCGTAAAAAGACACTCATCTTCTTTGCCGCTGCCGACTGTACCGGTCATGGTGTGCCAGGAGCTATGGTATCCGTTGTTTGTGCAAATGCCCTAAACCGCTCGGTAAAAGAGTTTCAATTAAAAGATCCAGGGCAAGTCTTGGATAAGGTAACGGAGCTCGTAATACAGTCCTTTGAGCAATCCGAAGAAGACATTAAAGACGGGATGGACATTGCCCTATGCGCGCTTGACATGTCGAGCAAAAAACTTTATTTCTCCGGTGCCAACAACCCGCTTTGGATTGTGACAGAAAAGGCCAAAGACTCAGACAACAAATACATTAATGAAGCGGGCACACACGAGCTCATTGAATACAAAGCCACCAAACAGCCAGTGGGCAAATATGAGGGCAATAAGCAGTTTGTGACAGAAGAAATTCAGCTTAAACCTGGAGATGCCATGTACATTTTTTCCGATGGATTTGCCGATCAATTTGGAGGTGTCAAAGGCAAAAAGTACAAGTACGCTAATTTCAAACGTTTCTTGTTGGCCAACTACAGTGCGCACATGGATGAGCAAAAAGCACGCTTAGCAACAGAATTTGATCAATGGAAACGTGATTTGGAACAGATTGATGATGTGTGCATCATTGGGGTTAAAATCAATGGTAAGGAAAGGAACAATTTTACTAAACGAGAACTGGAAGTTTTAGAGCATCTAAGAGATGGTTTGTCTTCAAAGCTGATCGCTGAACAAATGAACATTTCTTCTCATACGGTAGACACTTACCGAAGAAGATTGCTCGCCAAAACCGGAACATACAATGCGACTGAGTTGATTAAATACTGTAACGAAAAAGAAATAATTTAACCTATATCTCAAACGCTTTGTCCACCAGCACCTTACCGTCTTGGTCTTCGTACACTACACGATAGGTGCCCGACTCCCATCCCGACACCTGAACTTCAAAGTCCATTCCGATATTGTCTACTATGGGTATTCTTGTGTTTAGATTGCGTTCGGCCATCACCTCTCCCGCTTCATTGAATATTTTACTCTTCAAGGTGGTCTCTTTAGTTGTGGAGAAGGTAATTTTCCCTGACACTTTAACAGGATTTACCACAATTCTTTCACCCACTACTCGGTGACTTCTCTGAACACTATGCCAACCAATCTTTTGTCCTGTTAAATCCGCCACAAATTGAGCCAGTTCTTTTGTTTTTGCCTGATTTGGAGAATAAATGTTGGCCACAGAGTGTTTGTCAGACACAGCCCAAACAGCTTCCTGCACGGCATGATGATCAAAACCATTCTTCTCATTAATGAAATCAGCTAATTTTTGAAGTTGTTCACGCTCCGTCTGCATGAAGTTCATTGGCAATTCTGCACCCGGCACACCATCACTGGCCTCAGTACAAAAGCCATCCAACACCTTCTTTTTTGTTTTTCCTTTGGTCACTACCAACAACTCTTCTTCTACCAGAATCAAGATTTGGTCATCCTCTTCAGGGGTAAAAAACACTGTTCCTGCCGGAATAAATACCTCAACATTCTTCTTAAAGTTTGACTTAATCTTGAGCTCAATTGATTTTCCGGAGTATTGACCATTGGCTTCAATAGACACATCAAATTTAGGATTTGTCTTAATTTCTTCAAGGGTGTAACGTTTAATCGCCAAAACAGGAGATATTATAAAAGCTAATAGAACCAAGAGGGTTATTTTGTGATTCATGTGGTCGTTTTTAGTTTATAAAGATATTCAGTAACAAAATGTTCGCAACAAATATCGTCTATGTCATCCATCATCATATAGGGCATTGTACCCATTTTTAACGGAATCCGATATTTATATATGAACCAAGCCAGCATCCGACTGGCCTATTTTTTTTCAAGAAAAAGTTCATTTATTTTTAATTGTTAGGAATCCTTACTATATTTGTCACAGCAATATTGCTATCATTAAAAACAATAAACATGAGTAAATCAATTTTTTACCACGCTGGCTGCCCAGTATGTATCAGTGCAGAACACGACATTATTAGTCTAATTGGCGCTGAAAACGTAGAAATCGTTCATTTTGGAGAAAGTAAAGACAGAATTCCGGAAGCTGAAAATGCAGGAGTGAAATCTGTACCAGCACTATTAACTCCAAATGGCCATGTTTTACACATCAATTTTGGTGCATCTATGGCTGATGTCAAAGCCTAATTTTACACTTTATAGTTAGGAGTCCTTATTTATTAAGCGCTCCTAACTTTTTTCATGTTAGGAATACTAACTTTGTCGTAGTAATTTTGGCATTGTTACCAGCATGAATCTAGATAGTAAAATAATTTATGGCCTAGAACGGCTTTCAGAAGCTTTTAAGTCTCTTCTATGGGAGAAAGCCAAAATTCATGGCATTAGTCCGATCCAAATTCAAATTCTTCTTTTTGTTTCCGGTCATAAAAAGGAAATGTGCAATATCAGTCAAATTGCGAAAGAGTTCAATGTCACCAAACCAACGATCAGTGACGCCGTCCGTGTATTAATTTCTAAGGATTACCTCAATAAAGACTTCTCCTCATCCGACGGCAGACGTTATTCGTTATTTCTATCTGTAATTGGAAAAAAATTGGTTGAAGACATCACCGAATACACAAATCCAGTTAAAAAAGAACTCCAGAAAATTAGTGTTGTCGAAAAAAAAGACCTGTATCGCAACCTTGCTAAAATCATCTCCCAACTGAATCATTCAGGCATTCTGCAGGTTCAAAGAACATGTTTTGCTTGTAAGTTTTATAAACAAACAAAAGGAACTCACTATTGTAATTTGCTCGAAAGCACTCTGAAAACTGAGGATGTGAGACTCGATTGTCCTGAATTTGAACCAAAATCCTGATTCTTTCCACCATTTAATATAAAAAACCGAAAGTATCAACTTGAACTTGACCATATATTTCGCAAAAAACGGATATTTGTGACAAATCTTACAAATCATGAATCTACGCACATTAGGTGAATTTATCGTTGAAAGGCAAGCTGATTTCCCCGGTTCAAGTGGTGATTTTTCCCGGCTTTTAAGTGGCTTAAGGCTAGCTGGAAAAATTGTAAATCAGCAAGTTAATAAGGCCGGATTGGCTAAGCACATCCTTGGATCAGTGGGCAATACCAATGTTCAAGGAGAGGAACAACAGAAACTGGATGTGTTTGCCGACAATCAATTCATCAAAGCCTTTGAAAATCAGGGTGTGGTTTGTGGGGTTGGATCTGAAGAAAACGACACCTATATCGCTTTTGAATCTGAGAAATGCCAAAATGCCAAATATGTTATTCTGATGGACCCTTTAGACGGTTCATCAAACATTGATGTGAATGTCTCGATTGGAACGATATTCTCAATTTTCAGACGGGTGTCTCCAGTTGGCGAACCTGCTCAACTAGAAGATTTTCTTCAAAAAGGAACTGAGCAAGTTGCTGCCGGATACATCATCTATGGCTCATCTACTATGTTAGTATATACTACAGGAAACGGTGTAAATGGCTTTACCTACGATCCGGGAATCGGTGTCTTCTTTTTGTCGCATCCGAACATGCAGTTCCCTGAAGACGGTAAGATTTATTCCATCAACGAAGGAAATATTAACCAGTGTGAACAAGGTGTGGTGGACTACGTTAATTATTGCCAGGACACCAATGCTTCTGACAAGCACCCTTATTCCGGAAGATACATTGGCTCTTTGGTAGCCGATTTCCACAGAAACCTGATCAAAGGCGGCATATACATATATCCAAGTACGCAATCTGCACCCAATGGAAAATTGAGATTGCAGTATGAATGCAATCCTCTGGCTTTTTTAACAGAGCAAGCAGGTGGATTGGCCACAGATGGACGACAAAGAATTATGGACATTGACCCGAATGAGCTGCATCAGAGAACACCTTTCTTCGTGGGCAGCAAAAACATGGTCAACAAAGCAGGTTCCTTCCTTAAATAATGTCTCCGGATAAACTGAAAGAACTATATGGCGAAGATACACGGGTTCGGGACTTGTGTGACGAGCTAAAAATTGTTGGACATTCTGTTCAACTTAAAGGACTGGTGGGAGCTGGAGCTTCTTTACTGGCAAGTGCGGTGCTTGAAAAGACTCAAGGTATTCACATGTTTATTTTACCAGATAAGGAAGAGGCCGCTTATTTTTTGAATGACCTTCAGGAATTGAATGAAAAGCGCAAGAACATCCTGTTTTTTCCTGAATCGTATAAACAACCTTATCAGATTGAAGGCACTGATAATGCCAATGTTGTTCTAAGAACAGAAGTCCTCAACAAAATTGCGCGCTATTCAAAATTTGCTGCCATCGTAACCTATCCGGAAGCTTTGGCGGAAAAAGTGGTTACCAAAAGCACACTGAATAAAAACACATTTGAAATTAAGTCCGGCGAAAACTATTCTATAGATTTCCTGAACACACTTTTTCTGGAATATGGTTTCAGCAAAGAGGATTATGTCTACGAACCAGGTCAGTTCTCTGTGAGGGGGGGCATTGTAGACGTATTTTCCTTCAGCAACGACCTCCCTTACCGCGTAGAGTTTTTTGGAGATGAAGTAGACTCTATCCGCTCGTTTGACCCTGCCAATCAACTCTCAGTTAAAACTCAAGGTTTTATCAATGTGGTACCCAATGTTCAAGCGAACATGAACCGAGAAAATCGCCAAAGTCTGTTGGAGTTTATTCCTGAATCATCCACTATTTGGTTAAAATCTCAAGATACCATTGCAGGAAAATTAGGCAAGGAACTTGAAAAAGCGCAATACGCATTTAATAAGCTTGACAGCCCACTTGAGCATCTGCCCCCAAGCGATATGTTTATGGGTAAAGATGATTTTAATTTTCTGATTAAAAAGAGAACTTTTGTTGAGTTGGGCAGCGGAGAGGGCCACGACTCGAGTTTTCAGTTTAGTCAGTCGCCCCAACCTACGTTCAACAAGAATTTTGATCTGCTTTTCAGCAACCTACTGAGCAATCAAAAAAAAGGAATCGCCAACTACCTCAGCTCAGGCAATCCCAAACAAATTGAACGTTTATACAATATTTTTGAAGACAAAGAACTCAACATTGAGTTTGAGCCTCTTCATGTCGCTCTGCATGAAGGATTCGTTGACAACGAGCTAAAAATTGCTTGCTACACAGACCATCAAATCTTTGAACGTTACCATAGATTCAGATTGAAAGAAGGCTTCAAAAAGAACAAAGAAGCCATAACGCTTAAAGAAATTCACAGCCTCCAAAAAGGCGATTATGTAACTCATGTAGACCATGGTGTTGGTCAGTTTTCCGGCTTACAAAAAATAGATGTAGATGGCAAAGAGCAAGAAGCCATTAGACTAATCTATGGAGGCAGTGACATCTTATACGTAAGCATCCATTCGCTTCACAGAATTTCCAGATATACTGGTAAAGACGGCACACCTCCCAAGCTCAATAAATTAGGAAGTCCTGCCTGGAATAATGCCAAAAAGAAAACTAAAAAGAAGGTCAAGGAAATTGCTTACGATCTGATCAAGCTCTACGCCAAAAGAAAATCTCAAAGAGGCTTTGCATTTTCTCCAGACACATACTTGCAAACTGAGTTAGAGGCCTCATTTATCTACGAAGACACACCCGATCAAAACAAGGCAACCATAGACATTAAAAAGGACATGGAATCTGACTCACCCATGGACCGACTGGTTTGCGGAGATGTAGGATTCGGAAAAACAGAATTGGCGATTCGTGCCGCCTTCAAAGCAGTTGCTGACAACAAACAGGTTGCCATTCTGGCTCCTACCACCGTGCTCACACTTCAGCACTACAAAAACATTAAGGAACGTCTGGCAGATTTCCCGTGCAATGTAGACTACATCAATCGATTCAAATCTCAGAAAAAGCAAACTGAAAGCCTCAAGCTACTGGAATCAGGAAAGACCGATATTCTCATTGGCACGCATAAACTAGTGGGCAAGAATGTCAAATTTAAAGACCTTGGCCTCCTGATCATTGATGAAGAGCAAAAGTTTGGAGTTGGTGTTAAAGACAAACTCAAGACCATTAAAGCCAATGTTGATACGCTGACACTCACAGCAACTCCTATTCCAAGAACCCTTCAATTCTCACTGATGGGCGCAAGAGACATGTCCATCCTCAATACTGCGCCTCCCAACAGAGTACCGGTTCAAACGGAACTCAGAACCTTCAATGAAGAAGTTCTGAGAGATGCCATCACGTATGAAGTTCAAAGAGGTGGACAGGTATACGTTGTCAACAACAGAATTCAGAACATTCAGGAAGTGGCCGGAATGATCCAAAGATTATGTCCGGGAGTGAGCATTGCCATTGGTCATGGACAAATGGACGGCAAAAAATTGGAAGAAGTCATGCTCGACTTTATGGAAGGGATGTATGATGTACTCATTGCCACCACAATTATAGAGTCGGGGATTGACATTCCAAACGCGAACACGATTATCATCAATGACGCCCATCATTTTGGCTTATCAGATTTACATCAGTTGAGAGGACGTGTTGGAAGGTCGAACAAACAAGCATTTTGTATTCTCCTTTGTCCGCCTCCCCACATGCTAACCAATGAAGCCAGAAAGCGGCTTCAGGCTGTAGAACAATTCTCCGATTTGGGAAGTGGTTTTAACATTGCAATGAAAGATCTGGATATCAGAGGAGCAGGTAACTTGTTGGGAGCCGACCAAACTGGTTTCATTAGTGATTTGGGCATTGATATGTACCAAAAGATTCTCCAGGAGACCATTGATGAATTGAAAGAAAACGAATTCAAAGATCTTTTCAAAGACCAGGAGAAAGTGTATGTGCGCGATTGTCAATTGGAAACCGATCTGGAAATCCTTATTCCGGATGACTACGTTAACCAGGTTGCGGAAAGGTTGTCTATATACAAAGCGCTCAATGACATTCAAGACGACAATGCACTCACCATTTACGCAGAAAACCTGGTAGATCGATTTGGAGAAATTCCATCATCTACCTTAGAACTCTTTGAGTCTTTGAGGCTCCGTTGGTTGGCAAAAGACATTGGCATGGAAAAAGTGATCATCAAAAACAAAAAAATGATTGCCTACTTCATTTCCAATCCCGAATCTTCCTACTACCAATCTGATACTTTCATGAACGTGATCAGATTTGTTCAAAGCAATCCACAAGCCGCCCGACTGAGTGAGAAGAACAACCGTTTCCGGATGATTTTCGATGACGTAAAAGATGTCAAAGATGCGCGCAAACGGATTGAGGCCATCGGATCATAGTTCACATTCTGTATTAGACTGCGCGAATAATAATTCATCGACAACTTTCATTAATTTTCACCCTTGAATCGTTTGGTTAAACGTAAATTTATTATCTTAAAATTATGACGAAGAAAATCATCTATTCTGTCCTTATTTCAGGTGTTTTAGGCACCCCAGCCCTGTCTCAAAAAAACATCAATGATGTATTTGACATCTCCTGGGAAAATTATGTTGGTTTGACCAGCTATCGAACCGGCATGCAATTTCAAGATGGAAAATTATATATACCCAGCCACGGAGAAGAGAGAAATCGTCCGGGAGACGACATGGATGGCATTCATGTATTAGACGCTTCTACTGGTAAAGAAACCCTGCATATTCGCCCAAAGTCTTCTCGCGACCTTGATTGTAATGGCGTTGTGATCCATGGTGACTTTATCTATTTCGGTAACGACAATGGCTACTTTTACTGCTATGACATGGGAGGCAAACTCATTTGGAAAAGTCAATTTGACGCGTGGTTTGATGATAGTTCACTTGGACCAGAGGATGATATTGAAGGCGTGCCTGTTTTATGCGATTTGAATGGAGACAACTTTCCTGATGTGGCTTTTAATGTTGAGAGCAACGGTTTAGTTGCCCTCGATGGAAAAACGGGAAACGTCCTTTGGTCTTTCCAATACTCCTCTAAAACAGGAACTTATATGAACTCTCCTGCTGCATTTGACCTGAACAATGATGGCACAAAGGACCTCATTATCGGTGGAAAACGAGACAAGGACGAAAGCATTGCATGGGACTACAGATATGGGATCCATGCCATTAATGGAAAAACTGGTGTTCCACTTTGGACCTATTCTACCAACAGCAACGTGCATGCATCTCCAATTGTCGTGCACTCTGGAAATCAAGCCAGAGTGGTTATTGCAGAGTCCTATTCGGACGTCACTTTTCTTAAACCTGATGGTAAATTCGACAAATTTGTGAATCTGAATCTTAATTCAACAGAATTTAAATATGGCATTTCAGGTTTGTTTTCTTCTCCTATCATCACCAACAAAAATCACCTGATTATAGGTACGTCATGGTGGGGAGACAAAGATGGTGTGTGGCAGTGCAATTTGAGCAAAGACAATTTCAAATTGGCCAGCGACGACCTCAATGAATTGCAAAACATTGCCAAAAGTTATCATGTAACTGGTCCTGTTTCATCCAGCGCCCTGGTAGCGGATGTTCTTAAAAAGTCTAAAGGCATGGAAAGCATCATTTGCACGGAAAAAGGTGAAATGCTCATTTTTTCTCAAAAAGGTGACTTGTTGAAGCGTTTAAGACTCCCGGCGGGAGCAGAAGCCACTCCATTGATTGCAGATATTGATGGCGATAAAAAAAGTGAGCTTATTTTGGCTTGTTTGGACGGTAAAATTTATTGTTACAAAACGGGGGTTAAATCGAAAAAGAGAATACACGTTGGACAGTTTAGAATCCACTCAAATAACGATGGTGTAATTAAGCTGAAGTCCTTGTAAACACAAGTTTGTAACATTATATCGTACTTATTAACAATGGCTCGGTTTGGGGATCGAAAATGCAAAATTGTTGCTAAACTTGTAAGCTTAGCTTTTTGACAGAAAAATGGAGAACACAAAACACATAAAAACAGCTTTAATTTCAGTTTTTGACAAGACTGGTTTGGACGCCATTGTGAAAAAATTGGATGCCCTAAATGTGTCGATCTATTCGACCGGAGGCACACAAACTTTCATTGAAGGTCTTGGAGTTGAAGTGATTCCAGTTGAGGAATTGACAAGTTACCCTTCAATTTTGGGAGGTCGGGTGAAAACTTTACACCCAAAAGTGTTTGGTGGCATTCTCGGCAGAAGAGAGCTAGACAGTGATGTGGCTCAATTAGACGAGTATGAAATCCCAGGAATAGATTTGGTCATTGTTGATCTATATCCGTTCGAAGATACCGTGGCTTCAGGCGGCACCCATCAGGAAATCATTGAAAAAATTGATATTGGTGGCATTTCTTTGATCAGAGCAGCTGCCAAAAACTATAAGGATGTGGCCATTGTCTCAGACAAAAGTCAATACGCTAGTTTACTGAATTTGTTGAACGAACAGTCTGGCGCAACCAGCATTTCACAGAGAAAAGACCTGGCTACGGCCGCTTTTAATACATCTTCTCACTACGACACTGAAATCTTCAAATGGTTTTCGGGAGATGATTTGAAAGCCTTTAAGGCAAGTGTTAAGACCAATAAGACATTGCGTTATGGAGAGAATCCTCATCAAAAGGGAAGTTTCTACGGCGACTTGAATGAGATTTTCGATCAAATTCATGGCAAAGAATTGTCCTACAACAATTTGTTAGATGTAGATGCAGCTGTCAATCTCATGCACGAATTCAAGGATGACGCGCCAACATTTGCTATTTTGAAACACAACAATGCCTGTGGTATGGCAACGCGCTCGAGTTTAGCTGAGGCGTACAAAGATGCCCTGGCTGGTGATCCTGTTTCTGCTTTCGGTGGAATCCTGATCGCGAATAAAGAAATTGACATGACTACGGCTGAGCAAATCAATAGTTTGTTTTGTGAAATCGTAATTGCGCCAGGTTTTTCGGCCGACAGTATTGAACTTTTGAAATCAAAGAAAAACCGGGTGTTGCTCATTCAAAAGGCCTGGCCAGCTCAAAAAATGATGTTCAGATCTATTTTGAATGGTGTTTTGGCTCAGGAACAAGACCACATAACAGATACGGCAGACAACTTTGAAACTAAAACAAATGCCAGTCCAAGTGAGCAGGAAGTCGAAGATTTGGTATTTGCTAATAAACTGGTAAAACATACTAAGTCAAACACCATTGTCTTAGCCAAAAACGGTCAATTACTGGCGAGTGGCACTGGTCAGACTTCCAGGGTGGATGCGTTGAGACAAGCCATTCATAAAGCCAAGTCTTTTGACTTTGATTTAAAAGGAGCCGTAATGGCCTCAGACGCCTTCTTTCCATTTCCTGACTGTGTGGAAATAGCGGAAAAGGAAGGCATTAAGGCTGTGGTTCAGCCAGGAGGGTCGGTTAAAGACCAGCTCTCTATTGATTATTGTAACGAACATGGTGTAGCCATGGTATTTACCGGGCACAGACACTTTAAACACTGATTGAAACATGGGAATGTTCGATTTTTTCACTCAAGAAATTGCGATTGACCTTGGAACGGCCAATACGCTGATCATATATAACGATAAGGTGGTTGTGGACGAACCTTCGATTGTTGCCGTTGACAGATCTACCAATAAAATCATTGGCATTGGTAGAAAAGCGCAACAAATGCATGGAAAAACCCATGAGAACATCAAAACAATTCGTCCTTTGAAGGATGGTGTGATTGCAGATTTCCACGCTGCCGAGCACATGATTCGTGGAATGATCAAAATGATCAAACCGGGCAGAAGGGTATTCAATCCCTCATTGCGAATGGTAATTTGTATTCCTTCTGGTATTACAGAAGTTGAAAAACGTGCGGTAAGAGATTCTGCCGAACATGCGGGAGCTAAAGAAGTTTACCTCATTCACGAGCCAATGGCCGCAGCTATCGGTATCGGTATTGACGTAGAAGAGCCAATGGGTAACATGATTATTGATATCGGTGGTGGTACTTCAGAGATTGCAGTAATCGCCCTTGGTGGAATCGTTTGTGACAAAAGTATTCGTGTGGCCGGTGATGATTTCACCAATGACATTGAAGAATACATGAGGCGTCAGCACAACATCCTTATTGGAGAAAGAACTGCTGAACAAATCAAAATTGAAGTGGGAGCGGCTTTACCGGAACTAGATGATCCACCAGAGGATTTCGCAGTAAGAGGTCGAGATTTAATGACGGGTATTCCGAAGGAAATTCATGTGACCTATGCCGAAATTGCACACGCTCTGGACAAATCTATTTCTAAGATTGAGGAGGCTATTTTGACGGCATTAGAGATGACACCACCCGAATTGTCCGCTGATATCTACAAAACGGGAATATACCTTGCCGGTGGTGGTTCTATGCTCCGCGGATTGGATAAAAGAATTTCGTTGAAAACTAAACTACCTGTACACATTGCTGATGATCCATTGAGAGCAGTGGCAAGAGGTACTGGTATCGCCCTTAAAAATATTGACCGTTTCCAATTCTTGATAAGAGACTAAAACGTCCGAATAATCCATGCGAAATATCATCCACCTTTTATACCGGTATAACGCTGTCATAGTGTTTGTGGTGCTTCAGGTGGTGGCATTTGCTCTGATTTTCACTTATAGTCCCTTTCATCGGTCTTCTTATTTTAACTCATCTATTACTGTAGTCGCCTGGATGAAGGACCTCACCCATAGGGTCAATGAGCCCTTTATTGCAATGGACGAAAATGAACAGCTGAGAGAAGA
Source organism: Bacteroidia bacterium (assembly GCA_030433115.1). GTDB lineage: Bacteria > Bacteroidota > Bacteroidia > Flavobacteriales_D > JAUILH01 > JAUILH01. The sequence continues at coordinate 36,041 of JAUILH010000026.1, forward strand.
AAACAGCCATTTACAGGATCAACTGGCTCATAATTACTACCAAACCGCTCACCAAACCTACACCGTCTCCGACAGTTTGTTCGAACAGCAGTACACTTACCTAACAGCGAAGGTCATCGACAATTCTTACAACAGAGTACAGAACTATATTCTCATCAATATAGGTAGAAACCAGGGCGTGAAAGACGGCATGGGCGTCATTGGCCCGAAAGGAATTGTGGGCTTTGTAGAAGATGCTGGTCCAAAGTACTCATTGGTGATGCCGGTTATTAATCCCAACTTCAGTACTCCCGCCAAGATAAAAGACAAACACTATTTTGGTGATTTGAAGTGGGACCAGGGCAATGACAAAATCGCCAGAATAGATGGCCTTGAAAAAACCAATCCTGTTGACATTGGAGACACCATTGTAACCAAAGGCTCTACCGGAAGGTTTCCGGAAGGCATTGGCGTAGGTACCGTTAAGAAGGCAAATGAGGTAGCCGGTGATGAGGAATATGACATGGAAGTGAGCCTCTTCACAAATTTCCAGAAGTTATACTATGTGTACGTTGTTGTGAATTCTCACCAGAAAGACCTGGATGAAATGAAGGCTAAAATTGATAACGAGCCATGAGCAGACTAGGTCCATTTATACATATCATCCGCTTCATTTTACTGGTTCTTTTGCAAGGACTTATTGTCAATGAAATTGATCTTGGCAGGCAGGTTCACCCTATGATTCACATTTTGTTCATTATGCTCCTTCCCATCGACTGGTCCAGTTGGCTCATTATGATCATTGCAT
>JAUILH010000027.1 GCA_030433115.1 Bacteroidia bacterium
TCGACCGAAACAACGCTTGATCTGATGGAAGAGGAAGATGTTGAATTGGTTATCTTGAAGGAAGAGGAGCAGGAAATTCTGAATACTGCATTCGACAATTTGGAGTTTGCGACCGCAAAAGCAATTATTAAGAAAACGTCTTTACCATCCTTACATGAGTTAGCTGATTTGTTGAACAAAAAGACAGATTGGAAAATCTCAATTGAGGGGCATACGGATAATGTAGGCAATCCGGCCAACAACCTCATGCTGTCGAAGAAACGTGCTGATGCGGTTAAATTTTATCTGACACAACAAGGGGTAGATGCAGATCGAATTATTGTGAAATTCTTTGGTCAGGCTAAGCCAATTGGCGATAATGACACAGAAGCTGGTAGACAGCAAAACCGTCGTGTTGAGATGAACATTATCCAGAAGTAACTAGAGCATTTTGATAGACTTCAGGAAGTCAGTATGTTGACCGAAATCAGCTTTCTTGGCAGCAAAAATCCATTGATAAAATAAGTCGCTTTTGCTGCTTACTACATATAAGAAGTAAATGTCGTCTTTAACAAAGATTTGTTTAACAGCAGTTTCGCCATTCAGGGTAAATGTTTCTGGCTGCTCTATAACTTTGCCTCCCATACTAGAAGCTACTTTATTCGCTGAATTTGTCAAAGTTGCTGCCTTCTTACTGCTCTTTATTTTTCCTGACAATTGATCAACAGTTACTTTTACCAGAGCATCATCCGTAAGAGACTGCATTTGAGTTTTGGGCAGTCCTTTTTTGCTCTTAGATTGCGCTTCTTTCACCTTTCCGGGAACAATAAAAGAAGTCTTAAATGATGAATTGGTGTGTGTCTTCCAGGATGATTTATTTCCCCTCTCAACAGCTTTTTCCTCCTTAATATTAGGTTCGTTAGACTCGGAATTACCAGGCTGAATCAATTGACCTTTCGCATAATTCACACCATCGCATAACTGGACCAATGCCAGCCCTTCTTCAGAATGGTCGAATCCATTACAAAACTTAGCATTGGATATCAATTTTCCCTCGTCGTTATAGTATTGTACGTTGCCATCAGCATCACGAATAGGAAATACGCCATGTTTATAACCAGCCTTAGATTTGGCTTCAATCTCACTGATTTGCTTTCCAGTTCTATCATAATAGGTGAATTTTCGGTCATTGAGCGCTCTGAAAAAACCACTTTCTTCAATGTCATTATATATGCTGTAGTGCTCCATGGGAATTATAAATTCTCCCTTTTTGTTAATGATGCCATATTTACCATCTTTATCCACTCTCGCAAAACCACCTTTGAAACTTTCTGCGCCGTCAAACTGACCTTTAATAACGATTTCATTGTTAAAGTTGACATATCCGAAATTGTTATAACTGCTCCCAAAAGCAACCGTTAATAGACTGTCTCCAAAACCAGATACAGTCCCATACTTTGGCTTAACTACCCACTCATTTTTTTTGTTAATTAATCCAGTCTTTCCATTCGATTTAACACGAGCTAGCCCACCATAAAATGTAGATGATCCCGCCTGCTTGTACATCAATGGAATCACCACTTTCCCTTCTTTGTCAAGAAAACCATAACCTTTACCTTCCTGAGTCAGACACACCAAGCCTTCATTGTAAAAGCCACTGCCAAAATAACCGTCCTTGGGATCAATAACTAATTCCCCTTTCTTATTTACAAATCCTTGCTTATATGAAGTTCCTGAGTAACGATTCGGGTCATCCCAGGCTACTTTTACCTGACACATGCCTTCAAACCAAAAACCTACCGCATCCCAGGAAGTATTGCCCACTCGGTTGCCGTTGAGGTCAATTAAAATGAATTTGTCCTCTCCGCGTTTCTTAACCCAGGTCACATCAGTCTTAAATTCGTAAACCTTTTCATAAATCGCAGGAATCACTTCTTTTCCGGTTTTGTCAATAAACCCATAGTTGTAATGAGCTTTGTTGCCCGTTACCACGACTTTTTTGAATTGGGCTCTTCCGTTATGAAAGTCATCTGCCCATTTGTAATCCGTATCTATAACAACTTCCCCTTTGGTATTGATATAGGCGTAATGGCGTTTCTTCTTCTGGGCTTGGACATTACTGCTTAGAAAGAAAAGCACGGTGAGTGCAGATAAAAGGTAGCGTATTCTCATGAGTGTAGTTTTCGCCTAGAAGACAATTTGTATGCCAAATATCAATTAATCAGATTATTAAAGCAAATTCCCCCTTAGTGAATATGTGACTTTGATTTTGAAAACAACTTCATATTGAATCGTAAAACCAGACTTACTGAGGTCTGTGTTGTTAAAAATAGCTACTTGGCATTCTAATTTTGTGATGAATAAAAGTTTGACTTGAAAAATATTTGCCGTTCCTTGCATACTATTAAGTTGCTATACTATGAAAATTTTATTGTTAAGCTGTCTATTGGGATTAAGCATATTTAGTTCCTCTGCTCAGCACTACTTAGGTCTCACTCAAAGCGATTACTCGGGTGTGATGCAAGCCGATAAGAATCCTGGTTTTTTGGCAGATAACCGAGAAAAAGTAGATGTTATGTTCGGTGGGTTTCAGTTTGCAGGATATAATAATCACCTGTATTTCAACCCTATGAATATGCCGGGTGGATGGAAGGCATCTTTTATGGATACCAATTACACCAAACACCCAAATTTTGGCAAAATCGTGACATTCGATTCTACAGATTATTACAGGTCCCGTGGTGCTAACTTCTTTACGTTCGGTAATCCCAAAGGCAAGGACAGAAATGCTTACGTGAACATGAATGTGGATATTGTGAATGTATTGGTCACATTAAGTGAGAAAAGTGCCATTGGGTTTGGCTTCAAGCACCGTTCTATGGTAAATATTGATGACGTGTCCGAGAACATTATTGATTTGGCAAGAACGGAGCTGGACTATCCTTCATTGTGGAACATAGATCTGGACGATCAACTGCTGAACATTTCTTACAACTCCTGGAATGAATTTAATTTTAGTTATGCTCAGGTCCTAATGGATGATGAAGAGCACTTTGTAAAAGCCGGACTCAAGGTGAAATTCTTAAAAGGTATTGCATCTGCGTATGTTTATACGGATCAGGTGGACTACCAATTTAGTAATGAGGATACTGCCGCTTACATGAGAGGTGATTTTGAGTACGGGTATTCAGAAGTCCTGGACGACTATACTACAGGTGTTAAAGAAACTTCTGTGAACAACATCATGAGTGACTTTTTTAGAGGTAATTCTAAACTGGGACTTGGATTTGATATTGGTGGAGTTTACGAATGGAGACCAGATTGGAAAACGCACAAGTACGACATGGATGGTGAAACGAACTTGTGGAGACGTGATGAGAATAAATACAAATTAAGAGCTGCTTTCTCCGTGTCGGATATCGGAGGAATGAGGTATACCAAAGGTGAATTGAGTAGAAATTTCCGTCTGGATGCGAATGTCTTGGATATCGATTCCGCATTTGGTGATATTTCAGGTTTTAGATCATTCGATAGTACCATCATTCGCCTTGAACAGGAAGGTCAGTTAAGCTACATAGATGATAAAGGCACTTACTTCATGAATTTACCAACGGCCCTTAATTTTAATTTGGATTACGAAATCCACCCTTTGTTCTACTTGAATCTTGATGCTTCCGTTGCCTTCCAGATGAAAAGAGATGCGCATAAAACAACCTACGGATCTCATATAGCATTTTCACCCAGATTCGACCATAGATGGTTCGGAGCTACCATTCCTATTTCTTACGGAGAGTACGTTGGTTTTAGAACAGGATTAGGATTGAGATTAGGACCAATTTTCATCGGTACAGCCGATCTCAAACCATTTTTGGCGGCTGGTAAAGACTGGAAAATTAAAGGGGCGGATATCTATGCAGCGCTTAAAATTCCAATTCCGCAGCCACATCCGCATGATAGAGATGGCGATAAGGTGTCTGATAAAGTGGAGAAAAAACATAGAAAGGAGTTGAGAAAACTTAGTGGAAACAAGAAGGAAGCAGGTTGTATTGATGTTCCAGGTGTATGGGAATTCAAAGGATGCCCTGATACCGATGGAGACCACATTCAGGATTCTAAGGACAGTTGTATTTACGATCCTGGAACAAAAGAATTCAATGGGTGTCCTGATTCTGATAATGATAAGATCATTGACAAATTGGATGATTGTCCGCAAGATTCCGGTTTAGTAGAGTTCAACGGATGCCCCGATACTGATATGGATGGCATCATGGATAAGCTGGATAGCTGTGCATTGGATTCAGGCTTGGTAGAATTCAATGGTTGTCCGGATAGAGACGGAGACAAAATCATTGACAAGTTAGATGATTGTCCGGATGAAGCTGGTCTGGTTGAGTTTAATGGTTGTCCGGATAGGGATGAGGACGGCATTAAAGATGGTGATGACCTTTGCCCGGATCACGCAGGACCAATTGAAAATGAAGGATGCCCTGATACGGATAAAGATGGCCTGTTCGACTTTGTGGACAACTGTCCGGAAGTAGCCGGACCTCAGGAAAACCGGGGATGTCCATGGCCAGATACTGATGAGGACGGCATTCTGGATAAAGATGATGCTTGTCCGAATAATCCTGGACCAAAATCTAACAAAGGTTGTCCTTACGCAGATACAGATAAGGATGGTGTATTGGATAAAGACGACGACTGTGTGAACACCCCAGGACCAAAGGATAACAATGGTTGTCCAAAGATTGACGAACACATTCAGAAAATTTTGGATGCCGCATTTGATAACTTAGAGTTCAAAACGGGAAGTGCAATTATTGAAGAGAGTTCGTACGAATCATTGGATTCATTGGCATCTCTGCTCGTTGATAGACCAACTTGGAAATTAGAGATTGCGGGTCACACAGATAATGTGGGTGCTGCAAGTTCTAACCTGGCGCTTTCTAAAAAACGAGCACAGGCAGTATCACTTTACCTAAATCAGCGCGGTGTACAAGAAGATAATCTCATAGTTCAGTTCTTTGGTGAAGAAAAACCAATTGCTGACAACGATACTAAAGAAGGTCGTCAGAAAAACAGACGTGTGGAAATGACGGTTGTATTTGAGTAGCATTTATGCATAATCAATGATTTTGGCATCATACATATCATGAAGGTTTTCTTTGTCATATGTATGATGCCTTTTTTTCTGCAGGCTCAATTAAGCTACACACCCATCGTCATCGGTCAGTGCAGTGGTGAAGAAATAGAGTTTTATACTTTCAGTCTGGAAGGAGAAGGAACTATATATTCCACAGATTGGAATGTGAATTCACCTCAAAAAACACTGTTAATAAAAGATACGGGGATCTATGAACTATCCATTGGAATGCTTGGTGTGGGTGAAGAGATCAAAAGACAAGTTCGTCTAACAAGTTTCAAGGCTTATACTGATACTTTTTATACAGCTTCACTGAAATACAATGCCTGCATTTGTTCGCCTCCCGCGCAAAACTACTTTCTGTGCGGAGATGATCCGGATGGTTTGGTTTTCGATTATTACCATGATGGTTCTGTCAGAGCCAAAGGAAATTTTAGCAAAGGATACATTGTAGATTCCCTGATAAAATATCACAGAAATGGGGCTGTAAAATACACTAAAGTGAAGTTAAAAGGTGAAAAGATGCTCGATGGAGTGCCCATTCCGTTATGGGAAATCAAACGATTCTCTGAGGATGGGAAATTGATCTCACACTATAACAATAAGGCCGAATTTGATAAAGACTATTTTGAAAACGGAAGGCTAAAAATGGTGAGTCATTTCTCTGGAAAGACAAAGGAATATTATGAATCAGGAAAACTGAAATCGGTCATCAATAAGAAGGGCAATAAAAAAACAGAATACTCGGAAGCCGGTAAAAAGCTTGTTGTCTGGAAATCGGATTATTGGACTGAAGAGTATGATTATATTCAATTCACTGAAACCGGCAAGATCAAATCCAGAGCCCGATTGAAACCATTTATTGGCGTTGGTCCGGGTGGATTTCCAAGAAACCATCAAGATGTCGTTACTTTCGTTGAAGGTCGAGCTAAATAATAGCCACTAATCTGGTACCTTTGCCTCAAATGGCAGAGATCAGTCTCAAAGAAATCAACAGAATTGCCATTCCGGCGATCATCGCAGGAATTTCAGAACCGCTGATCTCTCTGGGAGATACGGCTATTTTAGGACAGCTGCCAGACAGTGCAATAGCCAATTCTGGAATTGCTGGTGCCAGTTCTTTTTATCTCACGATTGTGTGGGTATTGGCGCAAACTAAGTCGGCCACCTCAGCCATCGTCTCTCGGGCTCTCGGAAAAAATGAACTCAACAAAATAGACAATTTGGTGCCTCAAGCCATTTTCTTTAGTCTGGCTATGGGACTCTTGTTCTACCTGGGAACCGTTCCATTTATTGAGTCCATCATGGGGCTGTTGGATTTGAAAGGACGCGCACTTGAATATAGCATTGAGTACTATCAAATCAGAGCCCTTGGTTTTCCATTTATTTTGGCAGCATTCACCATGTTTGGGGTCTTCCGTGGACTTCAAAATACCTACTGGGCCATGGTGATCAGTGTCATAGGAAGTTTGTTGAATTTGGGTTTGGATGTATTGCTTGTGCATGGTGCAGAAGGTGTTGTTGAACCAATGGGCGTTAAGGGAGCGGCCTACGCCAGTTTAATTGTGCAGGTATGGATGTGTTTGGCAGCGATTTTTGTGCTCTATCGGAAAACAAGGTTTCGCCTGAAATTCAAGCAAAAAATTCACCCTCAACTAAAAGAGCTGTTGCAAATTGCGAGTAACTTATTTGTTCGAACCATAGTTCTTAATATCACCATTCTATTGGCGTTGAGAAGTGCAGCTGGTATTTCCAATGAACACAATGCGGCACATGCCATGGCCTATCAAATTTGGCTGTTCACTGCTTTTTTTATTGACGGATATTCAAATGCTGCCAACGCGATTTCTGGTAAACTACTTGGGTCTGGAAACCTGGGAAGTATGAGAAACATGGTGAAAAAGATTTTGAGCTACAATTTGTTCATCTCGATACTTTTGGCATTGCTCATAAGCGTGGTTTATTTCCACATTGGTCACTGGTTGAGCAATAAAGATCAGGTTGTCCATATTTTTGAAAGTTTCTTTTGGATCACTTTGCTCATTTTTCCAATCAATGCCATTGCTTTCACTCTGGACGGTGTGTTTAAAGGTTTGGGGGAAGCCCGCTTTTTAAGGCAGGTCCTCATTTATTCAAGTTTGTTTGGTTTTCTGCCGATTCTTGTGCTATCAGAGTTATTCGATTGGAAACTTCAAGGTATTTGGTTCGCCATAATGGCCTGGATATCCTTAAGGTCAGTTTTGCCATGGATCAAATTTGAGAAGATGACAAACCAGTCAATCAAAGAATGAAACAGTTAAATCTGTGAGGCACCCCACACAAGCAATTCGCATAACCTTCACTCAATTCTTGGCGTACATTAGTAATATAAATCGGTAGTTTGGTTTAATAAAGTAGTAGTAGGAACAGATAGCCCTCAGCACCAGGTGTTGGGGGTTATTTGCGTTTAGAGGTTTTATACAAATTACGCGCTATCATATTTCGTGGTAATTAACTACCTTTATCCGCCTAAAAAATACACGCATGCTTGAGATTGCAAACATAAGAGAAGAGAGCACGGAAATAGTTGAAGCTTTAAAGAAAAGAAACTTTGACTATCGGGAGATTGTAGATGATTTAATCAAAACCGATGAGTCGAGAAGACAAACACAAGCGGAGCTCGATTCAAAACAGGCTGAGTTGAATACTTTGTCCAAGGAAATTGGTGAATTGTTTAAATCAGGCAAGCAAGCAGAAGCCAATGAAGCGAAGGCAAAAACGGCAGATCTTAAACAAGCAACTCACGCTTTGAGAGAAGCGTTGACGGAACTTGAAAATAAACAACAAGAGTTATTGTATCAAGTGCCAAACAGGCCACATAGCTCTGTACCATTGGGTAAAACAGATCAAGACAATGAATTGGTCTATTCTAGTGGTGAGTTGCCAAATTTTGATGTAGCGGTTCCGCATTGGGAAATTACAGAGAAGTATGATTTGATCAACTTTGAACTGGGCGTTAAAATTACAGGTGCTGGATTCCCTCTTTATAAAGGAAAAGGAGCCAGGCTGCAAAGAGCGCTGATCAATTTCTTTTTAGATGAAGCGGACAATGCGGGGTATACCGAATACATTCCTCCTCATGTGGTCAATGAAGCTTCAGGTTTTGGAACAGGGCAATTACCTGACAAAGAAGGTCAGATGTATCATGTTACGGAGGATAATTTGTATTTAATTCCCACAGCAGAGGTGCCTCTAACCAATATTTTCAGAGGAGATATGGTGAGCGCTTCAGATTTCCCAATCAAACTATGTGGTTATACACCTTGTTTCAGGCGAGAAGCCGGGTCTTATGGAAAGGATGTGAGAGGCTTGAATCGTCTGCACCAGTTTGACAAAGTGGAAATCGTTCAAATCCAACATCCGGACAAGTCTTATGAGACATTGGATGCCATGGTTGCCCATGTGAAAGGCATTTTAGAGAAACTAGAACTGCCTTTTAGAATTGTGCGTTTGTGTGGTGGCGATTTAGGCTTTGCAGCGGCACTAACTTTCGATTTTGAAGTATACAGTGGTGCCCAGGACAAATGGTTGGAGGTGAGTTCTGTGTCCAATTTTGAAACTTTCCAGGCCAATAGATTGAAGTTGAGATTCAAGGATTCTGATGGAAAAAACAAATTAGCGCATACGCTCAACGGCAGTGCTCTGGCGTTGCCAAGAATTATGGCAGCCCTATTGGAGAATAATCAGACCGAAAATGGCGTTAGAGTACCAGATGCATTGCAAAAATATACCGGATTTGATATCATAAACTGATGAAATACCTTATTTCCATACTGTTGATCGCTGTCTTAGGAGCTTGTTCTTCCGGTGAATCGGGTGCGGAAAAATATACCGATGAGATCTCAAAAATTGATCAATACTCAAAGCAACTCAAAGTGGAGGTCGATCAGTTTATGGCACTGGATTCCAACAAAATCAAACAGATTCCAGCGGATTACGACGAAATGAAGCGGGTCATGACAAGTTACTATACCCCTGATACAATTGAACCGCATATTGCCAATCGAATCAATTTGTTCAAAAGCTTGAAGGATATGAAGCACTATGCGGTCAATAAAAAGCGGTTTATGAATGCCGCAGATCTTACTTTCGAGCAATTGAACAATTTAAAGCTGGATTTGGAAAACAATAGTCTGGATGAAAAAATTGACTTGAAAGAAGCCATGGCTCTAGAGTCTAAAGGAGCAGAAGAGATCATTGGAGTTCTTAATTCGTATACTGAACTGCTAACAAAGAATCTGGCTTTATACGATAGCCTGAACCCTCAGGTGCAAAATATCGTAGACAGTTTGAGAAGTCTTCATGAATAGATTAATTACAATACTCGCATTGTTTGCGGCCATGTTCATCAGTGTGCCCTCAAATTTGGTGGCTCAACCCAATGATCAACGCCTGGCAAAGCACTATTTCGATAGTGGTGAGTATGAAAAGGCTTTGCTCTACTATCAAAAGTTCTACAATCAACAGGCATCTGATTACAACTATAAATACCTGCTCAAAACCTTAAATGCTCTGGAAAGATATAAGGAAAGTGAGAAACTCATTAAGAAGCAAAAGAAGCGCGCACCCGGCAAACAATCTTATCAATTGGATTTGGCAAATGTTTTGGAACTTACCGGTGAGCAGGAGAAGGCAAATGGTATTTATGCTAAATTGATTAAAGAGGTGCCGCTCAATTATAGAAGCATTTTGGAATTGGGAGAGGCTTTTAGAGAGAAAGATATGCTCACCATGGCATTGGAAGTCTACGAGAAAGGAAAGAAAGAAGTGAAATCATATCCTTTTGGTTTCAAAACTGCAGAACTTCATGGGAAACTCGGTGACAATCAAGCCATGTTGGAGGACTATATAGATGTGGTGGTAGATTATAATAACTACGTTCCTAGCGTGCAATCAGCCCTGTCCAGAACTCTGGATTTTGAAGACCCCAAAAATCCTAAAACAGATCAGTTGAGAATCACTTTGCTCAAGAGAATGCAGTCTGATCCGGATGAACTCACTTACAACGAGATGTTGATCTGGTATTTTCTACAGATCAAAGATTTTAACGGGGCTATGATTCAGGCGAAGGCAATGGACAGAAGACTTAAGAATAGCAATGGTGAAGATGTCATGCAATTAAGTCGTGTGTGCCGGGCCAATAGAGAATACGATATTGCCATTAAAGGGTATCAATATGTGATTGATAGATATCCGGATGGCTACCACTACAACAATGCACGCCTGGAGTCTATGACGGCTTTGAACGATAAAATCACAAATTCTAAATACAGCGATGAAGATTTGAAGTTATTGGAGTCGAAATTCGAAGAAATATTGTCTCCCACAGAAATGGGAAAGACCAGCGTGACGGTTCCAATGATGAGAAATCTGGCACATCTGGAAGCATTTTACCTTCAAAACAGACCTAAAGCAATTTCCTTATTAAAAGAGGCACTGGCGGTTCCAAGAATTTCATACAAAGAACGGGGGTTGTGCAAAATGGAGCTCGGAGATGTATACGTGATGCAAGGACGTGTCTGGGACGCATCTATTCAATATTTGCAAGTAGAAAAAGAGTTCAAAGAGGATATTTTGGGTCATGAAGCCAAATTTAGAAACTCCAAAATCCATTATTATACTGGTAATTTTGACTATGCCCAGGCTCAATTGGATGTGCTTAAAGCCTCAACCTCAAAACTGATTAGCAATGATGCCATGCAACTGTCATTGCTAATTACCGACAATGTAGGTCTGGACACCACACTAAGACCCATGATGCTGTTCGCCCAGGCGGATTTGTATATCTTTCAAAACAGACAAGAAGAAGCGCTTGCCTGTTTGGATTCAATTACAAACATCTATGGCGGAAGTCACGCTTTAAGCGATGAAATCCTCTTCAAGAAACACGAGATTGCCAAAAAGAATCGAGATTGGAATGAGTCGATATCGCATTTGTCAAAGCTTCTGGACAATTATGCAGAGGATATTTTGGGAGATGATGCACTGTTCGAGATGGCTCAAATTTGTCAGTATCAACTCAAGGACTACGACAAGGCTAAACAATATTACAAAACCATTATTTTCGACTATCCGGGAAGTTTTTACACAGCAGAATCAAGAAAGCAATTCAGAGAGTTGGGAGGTGGAGCAGACTCGGAAGACATTAAGATCATCGGCATCAATAAGGATCAAATTGAGATGAACGACAAGACCTATGATGAGTTGCTGCAAGAGTGGCCAAAAGACCCTTCAGCGGATTTACTCTCTCAAAAAAACATGACCATTGAAGAGTATCGCAGAATTCGCAAAGAGCTTCTCATGCAAGCTGATGAGGAACGCTACCAAAAGGAAGAAACACCTAATTAGGATTTTTTTCTCGGCAGTACACGATTTCTCCCGTTCGATTACTTTCTTTGTAGTATGGAGTCAACCAACAAGCGAAAAATCTTCAACGACCCGGTTTACGGATTCATTTCAATCAATTATGACAGCATTCTGGACTTGATTGATCATCCCTACTTTCAGAGATTGAGAAGAATTAAACAGTTGGGGTTGACTTCTTTGGTGTACCCGGGAGCATTGCATACCAGATTTCATCACGCACTTGGCGCCATGCATTTAACCTCTAAGGCTATCAATGTTTTGCGCTCCAAAGGACATGAAATCACAGACCATGAAGCGGAGAGTGTCTCTATGGCAATTTTGCTGCACGACATTGGTCACGGTCCATTTTCACACGCATTGGAACACACCATTGTGGATGGCATAAAACATGAGGAGATTTCAACTTTGTTCATGCAAAAATTGAATCAGGAGTTCGATGGTAAGTTAAGCACGGCAATAGAGATTTTTAATAACCAATACCACAAAACGTTTTTGCATCAATTGGTAAGTAGCCAGTTGGACATGGATAGGTTAGATTACTTGAAAAGAGACAGTTTTTACACCGGTGTGCACGAGGGAGAGGTGGGCTCAGATAGGATCATCAAAATGCTAAATGTCCATGACGGTCAGTTGGTGGTGGATGAAAAAGCCATTTACTCAATAGAAAACTTCTTAATGGCAAGAAGGTTCATGTATTGGCAGGTTTATTTGCATAAAACAGTAGTCTCTGCAGAATTTATGATTGTGCAGGTCCTCAAAAGAGCTAAGGAACTGGCATTGGAAAAAGGAGATATTGAGTGTTCGGATGATCTGAAAAAGTTCTTGTATGGACAAATTTCGGGTAACGACTTAAAAACCAATCCTGAAGCTCTGGAAACCTTTGCCAGGTTGGACGATTTTGATGTGACCAGTGCCATCAAACAATGGTGCAATTATGACGATACCATCCTGTCAAATTTGTGCAAGATGATTTTGAATCGAGAGCTGTTCAAAATCAAGTTGTATAAAGAGCCGGTTCCCGAAGAAGTGCTCAAACAAATCAAACATACCGTCTCAAAAAAATACCAGGTCTCAGAAACGCTAACCGATAATTTAGTCATTACCGGACAACTAGTCAATAACGCCTATGATCCTAAGAAGGATAATATTCAGTTATTATTTAAATATGGAGGCACCTTGGAATTGGCGGAAGCATCTGATAATCTGAATATTACAGCTTTATCAAAGCCCGTTGTCAAATATTTTGTTTGTCACGCCAGAATTTAGTCTGCAACCTATTCCCACTTTATTGCATCATCCATAAAATGGATGCCGCTTTAATTATTAAAAGTGAAGCTTTAAAAAACCTTCGAAAGTATGTAGTTGGGCGCATGATGTTTTATATTTTTGACGCCGAATGGAATTTACAGCCCAGCAAATAGCAGACATGCTGCACGGAAAAATCGAAGGAAACCCTGAGGTTAAAATCAGCAATGTCTCTAAAATTGAGGAAGGTAAGCCGGGGACTTTGTCCTTTCTAGCTAACCCAAAGTACAACGAATTTATTTATTCTACCGGAGCTTCAGCGGTGATTATCAACAATACTTTTGTTGCGGAACAATCCATTCCAGAATCATGTACCCTAATCAGGGTGGAAAATGCCTATGAGTGTTTCGCTAAGCTACTGGATCTGTACAATAGCCTTAAATACGACAAGAAAGGGATTGATGCCAAAGCTTATGTGAGCGATACGGCAAGTTTAGGTGATGACTGTTACGTTGGTGCGAATGCGCACATTGGTGACCACAGCAAAATTGGAAACAACGTCAAGATTTTTCCGAATGTTTTCGTTGGCGACAATGTGGTGATCGGCGACAATACCATCTTGCAGGCAGGTGTTAGAGTCATGTCAGAATGTGTTATTGGAGCCTCCTGTACACTTCAGCCAGGTTCTATCATAGGAGGAGATGGATTCGGTTTTGCGCCAAATGCAGAAAACAACTACAACAAAGTGCCTCAAATAGGCAATGTGATCTTAGAAGATCATGTGGAAATAGGTGCCAATACCACCATAGATAGAGCCACGCTTGGATCAACCATCATCAGGAAAGGCGTGAAGCTGGATAACCTGATTCAAATCGCTCATAATGTTGAAATCGGAGAAAACACAGTGATTGCAGCGCAAACCGGAGTTGCCGGTTCAACCAAAATTGGGAAAAACTGCATGATTGGTGGTCAGGTTGGAATTATCGGGCACTTAAAAATTGCTGACGGTGTAAAGATTGCAGCACAATCGGGCATTGGACAAGATATTACAGATGATGATATGATCGTTCAAGGATCTCCGGCATTCTACATTGGAGATTACAAAAGATCTTACGTTGGATTTAGGAACCTTCCCAAAATTCAGTCAAGACTGAACGAGATAGAAAAAGAACTTAAAGAACTAAATAAATACAGGAATGAGTGAAAAACAGCACACACTGAAGAGTGAGATAGCACTTTCAGGTGTTGGATTGCATACTGGAGAAAAGGTCAATATCCATCTAAAGCCTGCACCGGATAACCACGGTTACAAATTCAAGAGACTTGATTTAGACGGACAACCTGTGATTAAGGCAGACGCCGATTTGGTAGTGTCAACCGATCGTGGAAAAGAACGGAACCAGAATTTATACAACCGAGCACGTTTTGGCTGCCTTGTATGGTATGCAAGTTGATAACTGTTTGATAGAATTAGATGGACCCGAAATTCCAATTATGGACGGAAGTTCTTTACCTTTTGTGAAGGCAATTGAGTCCGTTGGGGTTGAAGAACAAGCATCTGAGAGAGAGTATTTTGTTTTTGAAGAGAATCTACCGTGGGAGGACCTAAGTAAAGGCATTGAAATGTTGGCCGTTCCGGCTGACGATTTTAGGTTGACTGTAATGGTTGATTACAAATCTCCTGTTTTAGGGACTCAGCATGCTACCATGTACAACATCAACGAATTCAAGGAGGACATTGCAAGTTGCAGAACCTTTGTATTCTTAAAAGAGTTGGAATTCCTGGCGAAAAATGATCTGATTAAAGGCGGAGACCTGGATAACGCCATCGTTTTGGTTGAAAGACCTAACGTGTCTCAGGAAGAATTGGACAGACTGGCAAAACTGCTGGGTAAAGAAGATTTAAAAGTAAATGTAGAGGGTATCGGGGTACTGAATAGCAGCAAACTTCAATACCAAAATGAACCTGCACGTCATAAATTGCTAGACATTATTGGTGATTTGGCTTTGGTCGGAAAACCAATTAAAGGTCACATTTTGGCAGCTCGACCCGGTCATTCAGGGAACATATCTTTTGCAAAAATCATCAAGGGTATCATCAAACAACAAAAAAAGGCCGGAAAGAAATTCGACCTGTCAAAACCGCCCTTGTACGACATCAACGCCATTTCAAAAATGTTGCCTCACAGGTACCCATTCTTATTGGTAGACAAGGTGATGGATTTGGATGAAAAGGGCATTGTTGGTGTGAAAAATGTAACCTTGAATGAACCTTTTTTCCAGGGACACTTTCCTGATAACCCGGTGATGCCAGGCGTATTGCAAATTGAAGCGATGGCGCAATGTGGCGGAATTTTCGCCTTATCGTCAGTGGAAGATCCGGAGAACTATTCGACCTACTTTCTTAAAATCACGGATGTTAAATTCAAGCAAAAAGTGATGCCTGGAGATACAGTAGTTATGGAACTCAAATTGTTGACCCCAATCAGAAGAGGGATCGTACACATGTCGGGAACGTGCTACGTGAACGGACAAGTAGTGTCTGAAGCCGAAATGATGGCTCAGGTTGTAAAAGAACGCGGACTTTAATGGATTTGCCAAGAAATATACATCCGGATGCCAAAATTGGCAAAGGAACTGTGGTGGAACCTTTCGCTACCATTCAAGGAGATGTGATCATTGGAGACAATTGTTGGATTGGTCCAAATGCAGTGATCATGGACGGTTCCAGAATTGGCAACAATTGCGAGATTTTCCCCAATGCCGTAATTGGAGCAGTATCTCAGGATTTAAAATATAATGGAGAATATACCACAGTAGAAATCGGTAACAATACCACCATTCGAGAAGGCGCTTCCATTCACAGAGGCACTGCAGACCGAATGAAAACGGCGGTTGGCGACAATTGTTTGTTAATGGGATACGTGCACATTGCGCACGATTGTATTATCGGAGATAACGTGGTCATTGCTAATTTTACCGGATTGGCTGGTCATTGCACCGTTGAAGATTGGTGCATCATCGAAGGACAGGTGGGTATTCAGCAATTTGTGACCATTGGAACCCACTCTTTTATTGCAGGACGTTGTGGGGTTAGAAAAAATGTTCCACCATACGTTAAAGCAGCCAGAGAACCATTGTCTTATGTAGGGGTCAATACCATCGGACTAAGAAGAAGAGGCTTTACAGACGAACAGATCATGAATATAGAAGACATCTATCGGGTCATCTACGTTCAAAATAGCAACATGAGTGCAGCCCTGAAAATCGCGGATCTTGAATTACCGGCCTCTCTGGAAAAAGACTACATCTTAAATTTCATAAAAGCATCAACCAAAGGAATTATGCGTGGAATTTCCTAGAATTCAATCACGGTCTACAATATCCTTTTATCTTTATCATTATTGAATAAACTTTAAATTATGGCAAATACTTCAGATATCAGAAACGGCTTATGTCTTAACTTCAACGGCAAATTGGTAACCATTGTTGAATTTCTGCACGTTAAACCAGGAAAAGGACCTGCCTTCGTAAGAACGAAACTGAAAAATATTGAAACCGGTAAGGTGGTTGACCATACGTTCTCTGCCGGACATAAAATTGATGTTGTAAGAATTGAAACCAGAGATTATCAATACCTGTATCCTGAAGGAGATGGCTATCATTTCATGAATACGGAGACCTACGAGCAAATCATGATTGAAGCGAACAAGATCGACAATGATAAGTTTTTGAAAGAAGGAGATATTTGTAAAATCGTGTTTCATGCTGAAGAAGAAATGCCATTGACAGTAGAATTGCCACAGTACATTGAAGCAGAAGTAACTTACACTGAGCCTGGAATTAAAGGAGATACAGCCACAAACACCATGAAGCCAGCTACCATCGACACAGGTGCGGAGGTAAGAGTGCCATTGTTTATCAATACTGGTGACAGAATTAAGGTGGACACTAAAAAAGGTGAATATTCCGAACGCGCCAAGTAGTGAAACTTGAAAAACCACATACGCTAAAGGAGCTATCAGAAATATTGAATTGCTCTTTTGTTGGATCACCCGACCATTTGGTAGAAGGGATCAATGAGATTCACAAAGTTGAAAGTGGCGATCTTGTATTTGTAGATCACCCTAAGTATTACGACAAAGCGCTTCAATCTGCCGCCACCACTATCTTAATCGATATGGAAGTAGATTGCCCGGAAGGCAAAGGATTGCTAGTGAGTTCAGATCCTTTTAGAGATTACAATAAACTCACGGTTCTTTTTAGTCCGTTTTATCCCTGGTCCAGGTCCGTTAATTCACCAAAAGGAGTATCACCATATGCTGTGATCCAACCAAACGTGAGCATTGGTAGAAACGTGACAATTGGTAAGCATACCTGGATTCATTCTGGCGTTGTAATTTATGACAATGTTCATATTGGAGACAATGTGGTCATACACGCCAATACAGTGATCGGGGCAGATGCTTTTTATTTCCAGAAAAAAGAAGACCACTTTAGAAAGATGCACACCTGTGGTCGGGTGATTATAGAAGACAATGTAGAAATTGGCGCCTTGTGTACCATTGATAGAGGCGTATCCGGAGATACTGTGATTGGTGAGAGCACTAAGCTAGACAACCAGGTGCACATTGGACACGATACAGTTATTGGCAAGAGATGTTTGTTCGCTGGTCATGTAGGAGTCGCTGGTTGTGTTACCATTGAAGATGATGTGACCTTGTGGGGACAAGTAGGTGTGATCAGTGATGTGACGATTAAATCAGGCGCTGTGGTATACGGACAAAGTGGTGTTGGAAAGGACCTTGAAGGCAATAAGAAATATTTGGGCAGTCCCTGTGATGACGCTCGAACCACATTTACAGAATTGGCATCATTAAAGCATTTGCCAGCTTTACTCAGAAAAATGAAAGATTAATGCCGGAAAAACGGGTCAATAAAATGATTGAGAAGCTTAAGCTTCACGAGTTTAAACTGCAATCATTGCTCGATATCACCAAAGGCATTAATGAGAACTACTCGGTTGCCAAACTGCTCGATATTTACAAATACATTCTTCGAGATCAGTTGGGAATTAGCCGTTTGATGCTGTATAACAAAGGTGAAGAGTGGAGCTGTATTCTAAAATATGGATCAAAAGCTAAGTCTAAAGACATCAAGGTTGAGGAAGATTTAATCAGAATTTCTGAGATCACTGTGATCGAGTCATCTTCGAAAAACACATTAAACTCGTTTGACGTAGTCATTCCCGTGTTCCACAAAGAACAAGCTTTGGCATACTTGCTAATTGGCGATTTGGATGAAGAAGAGATAAGAATTAGTCCTACGATCAAACACATGCCTTTCATTCAAACACTTACCAACATCATCGTTGTGGCAATCGAAAATAAGCGTTTTGCCAATGAGAGTATCAAGCAAGAAAGAGCTAAAAGAGAGCTGGAAGTAGCCAGTGAGATGCAGAAGTTGTTGTTCCCAACAGACATGCCGTCCAATGAAAATCTGGAAATAGCAGGTCATTACAGAACACAACAGCTGGTTGGTGGCGATTATTACGATTACATCAGACTAAACAAGGAAGAATTCATCATTTGCATGGCAGATGTGTCTGGAAAAGGCGTGTCGGCAGCCATGTTGATGTCTAACTTTCAAGCCAATGTAAGAGCCATTTTTAATTACAACAACTTCAGGCTTCATAGACTAATCGCAGAACTGAATACCAAAGTAATGGATGCTGCTCAGGGTGAAAAGTTCATTACCTTCTTTGTGGCGAAATACAATAGCTCAACAAGAGACCTGCATTATATCAATGCAGGGCACAACCATCCCATTTTGTCCGATGGAGAGACGGCAAGAATGCTGGGCACGGGGTGCACCGGTTTGGGTATGTTCGATGAAATTCCATCAATTAAAGAAGAGTTTGTGACAGTTGAGCCCAATTCTACCTTGATCCTATTTACGGATGGACTGGTAGAGTTAGAAAATGAGGACAATGAAGCCTTTGAAACAGACCGCCTAACAGATTTATTGCACTCCAATTGGGATCTGGGGATGGAAGCCTTCAATAAACTGGTGTTCGATGAACTAGAAAAATTCAAAGGCACCAATAATTTTATTGATGATACGGCAATTTTGAGTTGTCGGTTTAAATAATAGACGCTTATCATAACTCCCCGCCATTGTTGAAAAGTCCATTCTGAAATCCACATATTTCGCCGTAAATTTGTGGGCTATGTTAACTGTAGACCCAAAAGAAATTCCTGTTCCAAAACTCCATCATTATTTGTTGGGAGCAGTTGGACCAAGACCCATTGCATTTGCCAGCACGGTAGATGAAAAAGGGAACAATAATTTGGCGCCTTTCAGTTTTTTCAACGTGTTTAGTGCCAATCCTCCGATTGCGGTATTTTCTCCTGCAAGAAGCGGAAGAACGAATACCACCAAGGATACTTACAACAACATCAAGAAAACACCAGAAGTGGTCATCAATGTGGTGAACTATAATATGGTTCAACAAATGTCCTTGGCGAGTTCGCCTTATCAGCCTGGAGTTGATGAGTTTGTTAAGGCAGGATTCACACCGCTCGATTCAGAAATTATTCAACCAAAAAGAGTGAAAGAATCTCCTGTTCAACTGGAGTGTAAAGTGAATGAGGTGGTTGAACTGGGGCAGGAAGGTGGTGCAGGAAACTTAGTGATCTGTGAGATACTTAAAATTCACATTGATCCAGCCATCATCGACGACTCTGGAAATATTGACCAGAAGAAGATTGATTTGGTGGCACGAATGGGCGGTAATTGGTATTGCAGAGCAGATGAAAATTCCATGTTCGAAATTACTAAACCAATTACTACTTGCGGTATTGGAGTAGATCAGATTCCCGAAGACATCCGATTAAGCAAGGTGTTGACAGGTAATGACCTTGGACAACTGGGAGGGATTGAAGAACTGCCAGATGAAACTTCAGTTAACGAGCATAAACTCATCGAACTCAGTGAGCTTTTCATGGAGTTTGAAGATGATGCCACACAATTAGAATTAAAATTACATGAGTTAGCCAAACAGCAGCTTCAGGAAAATAAACTGGAGGAAGCCTGGATGACCTTACTCGCATTTAACAATCAATAAAACCACACTATGTATCAATTAACCGGACTATTAAAGGTCGTGAACAACACGCAAGAAATCAGTGAAAAATTCAAGAAGAGAGAATTTGTAGTGACCGATAATAATGGTCAGTACCCACAGGACATTTTATTCCAATTAACTCAAGATCGCGTGAGCTTATTGGATGGCTATGAAGCCGGACAGCAAGTAACTGTGAATTTCAATTTGAGAGGAAGAGAATGGACCAACAAAGAAGGAAAAGTGATGTACTTTAATTCTTTGGATGTATGGAAAATTGAGGCACCTAGCAACGCTGGCGGACCACCTCCAATGGAGGCTGCTCCAATTGAAGCAGTTGGTGGAGATGATGAAGCAGACGATCTGCCATTCTAGAATTCTGAATAATTTTGAAAAAGCCGTTTCAATTATTGGAACGGCTTTTTTCGTATTATTACTTTATGAGTTTCTCGGACAAATTTGCAGAGATATTTAAGAAGGTGCTGCCTTCGCCCTTTACCATTGCAATTCTACTGACCTTACTGGTATTGACAATTGGTATGCTCATGCCAAATGGTGTTCCGGATCAGGTGAAGGTGGAGGATGTATCATTCAACGATTCTCGAGATTCTTTGATCATTGAGATGTCTGGTGCCGATACCTACGAATGGAGTAACGGGCTTTCTGGAGACAAGATAATTGTACCCGTCAGTAGCATCCCAACTCGTTTTACTGCTGGGAATAATTCAGATGGATATACCTCAAGTTATGTCATCCGAACGAGTCATACCCTCTGCGATCCAGGTCCATGCAAGATGCCGTATAAGTTAACTCTGGTTGAGGAATCGGATAGTAAATTGATACAACTCATTAAGTCGTGGGAGAGTAGTATGTGGAACAGTCAACTCCTGGCGTTTCTTGTGCAGATGATGTTGATGTTGGTTTTGGGGCATGTTTTGGCCCTTTCAAAACCCATCGATCGTTTGATAGGTCAACTCACCCAGTTTTGCACCAACAATGGTAAGGCAGTTATGTTGGTTTCAGTCTTAACAATAGCGGTCAGTTTATTCAACTGGGGGTTGGGATTGATTTTTGGAGCCATATTCGCCAGGAAAGTAGCGGAACACGCCAAAGCAAAACTGATACAAATTAATTACCCACTCATTGGCGCAGCAGGCTATTCAGGCCTCATGGTGTGGCATGGTGGCATTTCCGGATCTGCGCCCATCAAAATTTCGGAAGATGGTGCCATGGGCAGTTTAATGGCAGGTAAAATGACACCTCAGGAGATAGCAGCTCTGCCCGATTCCATTGGTTTTGGTGACACAATTTTTTCTGCCATGAATCTAACTGTTTCAGCCATGCTGCTGATCGTCATTCCATTATTTCTCTATCTATTGTCGAGGAGAACAAAAACTGAAGTGCCTAAACTGAGAGATCAACAAGCAGATTTGCCTGAAAATCGAGTGACACTAGTTGGTGCTGAAAAACTGGATCATTCTAAATCACTGAGCATTGGTTTGGGCATATTGATTGTACTGTATGCTATATTCAAGGCAATTGATTCACAGGAAACCGACATCAGCTTTAAGTTTATCAACCCAAATTACATCAATTTGCTCTTGTTGGGCTTGTGCTTTATACTTCACAGCAATTTTCATCGATTCTTAAGAGCGGTTGAAAAGGCCATAGGAGGAACTACTGGTATATTGCTTCAATTTCCTTTGTACTTTGGGATTCTGGGACTCATGAAAGGATCAGGCTTAATGTCTGACATTTCTCAATTCTTCATAGCAAACTCGAATGAAGTGACTTACCCTATATATACCTTTTTCAGTGCAGGATTAGTGAATGTTTTTGTGCCAAGTGGAGGAGGGCAGTGGGCTGTCCAAGGACCCATTGTTATTCAGTCGGCAAGCCATTTGGGAGTTCCCCTGAACAAAAGTATCATGGCTCTGGCTTATGGAGATCAGTTAACCAATATGCTTCAGCCGTTTTGGGCTTTACCTTTACTTGGTATTACCGGCCTCAAGGCTAAGCAAATTCTCCCCTACACTTTACTAATTATGTTGATGGGAGCAATGATTTTCTTATTTGGACTTTTGGTGTTTTAGCTTCCACCAGAGTAAGCATCAGATGGATCAACTGATGGGGAGGATTCTACTGCACGGTTGTCGAATGCATCCCGAATGCCATTTCCTATTAGCATGAATGCCAATACAAGAATAACAATCATGGCTGATGGAAGAATGGCCAGATAGGCTTGTTTGTCGTTGGTCACGTAAGTTCGATACTCTGAAACCAAAGCACCCAAAGAAGGTTGAGGTGGTTGCGTGCCTACACCAAGGAAACTTAATCCGGATTCGATCAAAATGGCAGATGCAAAGTTTGCTGCAGCAATAACGATGACTGGTCCCATTACATTTGGAAGCACATGCTTAAAAATAATTCTTGTAGATCCATATCCAAGGGCTCTGGATGCTTCTACGAATTCTTTTTCTCTCACGGAAAGTACTTGCCCGCGCACAATTCTTGCAACTTCTACCCAAAGAACAGCTCCAATAGAAACACATACTGTTTGAAGCCCTCTTCCCATTGAAACGGACAGGGCAATGACAATTAAAAGCAATGGAATCGACCAAATGACATTCACAAAATACATGATCACATCATCCACCCAACCTCTAAAATAGCCCGCAATCGCTCCTAATGTGATGCCTACAGTAACAGAAATGAGCACAGCAATGAGTCCAACAGTGAGTGACACAATGATGCTGGCCATGATCAAACTCAGCATATCTCTTCCATGTTTAGCCGTGCCCAGCCAGTATGTTCTTTCGAAAATGTTTTCTTCCACCAATTGATTTTGCATGTCCTTAACAGAACGCACAACTTCACCTTCACCAATTACGATGAAACTGACTGAATCAACTTCCCCTGCATCATTTTTTATGTAGACGTACTTGTTATTATAATCCAGTGGATAGAGGAACTTGGCAATGTCCTCAATTTCGGTTTCAGGATCTGTTTTTCTTGTATGAAATTCTCTGAATTTGATGTAAGGTCCATCGAATTCATAATCATCATAAATGGCGTAGTTCTTATATTTTTTCACCTTTCCACCGAAAAACATTCTATCAAAAATGGTATTGTATTCCGGCATGTGATCCAGGCGTTCTTTAAGAATGGTGGTTTTGAATCCCGGAGATTGAAATTCTATACTGGGAATTTGTTGAGCGACATCTTCGGTTTGGTCCGGACGAATCAAAGATCCTAAGATTGAAACAAAAATAGAGATCACCAGAATGATCATGCCAAACATGGCCATCTTGTCCTTTTTAAAGCGCCTCCAGGCAGTTTTGCCAATAGAGCCGGAAGTAGGATCCGTTTGTCTTATTTTTCCTCTCTTAAACCACATGGTTCATTTCCTTATCTACCTTTCCATTTGGCCCGGTAGGTCAAAGAGGCGAACGCAATAAATACGGCATACAATGGGTAAACGATTGATAAGATCGGATACGCCCATAATAAGCGGGGTAAGCCTGCTTTGATGGATACCAAAAATAGTAAACTAAAGTCAATTATATATTTTATTGATAGGATTAGAATGAATCCTGCTGAAAACGAGTAGATAAGAGAGAAAATTAGTCCGGAAATAATGGTCAAATACATGATAAGCGTGGACATGCCGAATAGGCGCATTGCAGTGTCTTTGATTCTGGCCGATTTACCTGCCCATCTGGTTCTCTGATCAAGGAATGACCTGAAGTTTGAAGGGCACTGAACCATAACTACTTCATGTTTTGTACACCCCGAGCTAAAGGTAGCCTGGTTTTGTTTAAAGGCTTCCAAGGTAAAAATGTCATCTCCGGAAGGGTGGTTGAGATGCCTGATAGTGAGTTTTTCCCAGTCGGATTTATGAAATGCCCATGCAGCACCATTGTTCATGATGGGATTCTGGTTTTTTGCCATACCAACTGTAAGCCCGCACAGGGCATAGCTTTCCAGTGACCAAATAGAAGACCAAAAACCAGATGGTCTAATTATTACAGGACAAATGTGAACGTCTCTTGTCCAATTCTCCAGGAGTTTGTCAAAGAATAATGGATTGATGTCTATGTCGCAATCCAGGCATATGATGTCATTATATTGTGCATTTTCAATGCCTTTTCGAATAGCTGTCTTTTTTCCTTTTTGGTCACTGATGAGGTTGATTGTGTGATGATAATCCGTATTTTTTGGTTCCGAACCATCATCAGAGTGGTCGTTCATCCAAATGACTTCATATTGTGAAAATGATTTGAGTGCTGTGTTAAGTTGGGCTTGAAGTTTGGAAATATTATCACCTTCATTTCTATAAGGAATAATGATACTGAGTCCTGTTTTGTTTTGTTTTGCAGCTTCTTCAAACGGTTTTTTGAGTATTTCACACATACTCTGAAGAATGAAGTAGAGGTAAATACTTGTGCTAATCGCTAATATGATTAAAAGAAGTATCATTCGGATTTAAGCGATTTGACTTTCATGAGAAAAAATGAACCAATAATTGCCGGTATAAACAGATTTACGAACCAGATTAGTAAGGATGCTGCTACAATAATTTCGCTGCTTTCAAAGGGACCCATTAAAAACAAAGCCACTGATTCTCTCACGCCCAATTTACCCAGAACTGGAGAAGGAATAAAAGTGATGAGCAGGTACAATAAACTTATCAAACTTAGAAGTAAGCTTATGTCCATCTGCGACCCAAATACTCTGTAGGCAAGGTAGAATTGTATGAGAAATATGAGGTATCGAACAATGGATAAGCACGAAACGACTAAAGATAGTACTTTGGTTATGTGATCCAGTCCAAGGTCAAACTTGAGCCAGTCATTTAAATTGAATCTTTTAGCCATTTGCTGGGGAAAGAAGACAATTGCATAGCCGAAGAAAAGTGTACAAAAGCCAACGATTGAAGTGGCCAGATGAATGTCATCATTTAAGTTGAGTGATTGAGTAGGGCACAGACTAAAGCCAATCATTCCGAATAAGAGCGTGGCCATCATCTGAGTAAAATTGCCATAAAAAGTGAGGATGGAAGCCGTTTTTTTATGCGAGTTCAGGTGAATCACACGTCCGAAAAAATCGCCTACTCTAAAGGGTGTGACGAAACTCGTGGCAACTCCGGAAAGGGTTGCTTTAACTGCTTTGGAATAGGGGATGTCTTTGATCAGGACAATGAGTTTGTACCATTTAAGAGATTCAATACTCCAGTTGATAGCTGCTAGAATCAGTAGCATGGGAAGTATCCAAAGGGCGTCTTTCTGGAATTGGAGGTGCTGCCAGTTAGCCTCATGTTTTTGTAAATAACGGAAACCGATGAACAAACACGCTGAAAAAACAGTAAGTTTGAGTATAGTGATGGCTATTTTGGAAAAATTCCAAGGTTTCATATCTATGCAAATGTAAGTAAATGAAGGAACAGGTTATTTTGGGGATGGATCCGGGAACCAACCTAATGGGGTATGGTATCATTCTTTGCAAAGGGTCTAAAATGACCATGCTTGATTTGGGAATCTTGGATATGAGGAAACTGGATGATCATCACGTGAAGTTGAAACGAATATTTGATGAAACTGTATTGCTCATAGAGAAGTACCATCCGGATCATTTGGCCATTGAGGCACCTTTTTTTGGCAAGAATGTTCAATCTATGTTAAAACTTGGGAAAGCACAAGGAGTGGCTATTGCTGCGGCACTTTCAAGAGATATTCCCATCACTGAGTATTCTCCTAAGCGTATTAAGCAAGCTATAACGGGTAGGGGAGCTGCTTCAAAAGAGCAGGTAGCATCTATGTTGCAATCGCTTTTGAAAATTGAGGAGATGCCCAGGCATTTAGATGCTACAGACGGTTTGGCAGCGGCTGTGTGCCATTTTTTTCAAAGAAAGCCTGGTGGTGGAGACAAAAAGTACGGGAGTTGGAAGACTTTCGTCAGTCAAAATCCGGGAAAACTAAAGTAGTTAGGCATTTAGTATTGATGTCTGAATTGCCTTCATGATATCCGCGTCCAGTTGAAGCTTAGGGTTGGCGAAATTCATATCACCTACATGATTCATAGGGATTAAGTGAATGTGTGCGTGCGGGACTTCCAGTCCTATCACGGCAATTCCAATTCGTTCACAAGGAATGGCTTTTTCAATTTTCTTTGCTACTTCTTTTGAAAATACATGTAGTTCACCTAATAAATCGTCTGGTAAATCAAAAATATAGTCGATTTCTTCCTTCGGAATAACTAGTGTATGTCCTTTAGCCAATGGATTAATATCCAGAAACGCATAGAATTTATCGTTTTCAGCTATCTTGTATGATGGAATCTCTCCGGTTACGATTTTAGAAAAGATACTCGCCATTATCTGGAAATTTCAAGGATTTCGAACTGCATAATGCCGTTTGGTACTTTAATATCTGCTACATCTCCAACAGTTAAGCCCAAAAGGCCTTTACCAATAGGAGAGTCTACGGATATTTTTCCTGCCTTGAGGTCCGCTTCATTTTCTGCAACCAGCGTGTACATCATTTCTTTATTCATTTTGATGTTCTTAATTTTCACCTTGGAATGAATGTATACTTTGGAGGCATCAATCTGCGATTCGTCGATGATGCGGGCTCCTGCAATGACTTCTTTAAGTTTGGATATTTTGAGTTCTAAAAGACCTTGTGCTTCTTTGGCGGCGTCATATTCTGCATTTTCTGATAAATCACCCTTATCTCTTGCTTCTGCAATTTGTTGGGAAATTTTAGGACGTTCAACCTGCTCTAGTTGTTTGAGTTCATCCTTAAGATTCTGGAGTCCTTCTTCCGAATAATAACTGACTTGAGACATAGCAATGTATTTTGAGGTATTAAAAAAAATTATCCCGCTACGTTAAACGCAGCGGGACAGGTACTTAATATGTTTTCAGTACAAATATATAAAATAGGTCGACTTACTTCAAGTTGATATGCAAGCCGATATTATGTACTCCTGCGAAAGGATTAGTTGTTCTATAACTATAATCAATACCAATGGCACTTTTACTTTCTCCAAAGGCAAAGTCAACTGATACACCAGCAGACGGTCCGGTTAAGGCAGTTGTTCTTGACGATTCAGAGAAAATCCCTTTTTCGTAAGTATACCCTGCACGAGCAGTAAATATGGCTTTACCAGTATCGAAAATATAGTTAGCACCAAATTTCAATTGATCTTTTGTAAAGGAATTTGAAACAAAAGCACCAGCAATGGTTAGTGTGTGCTCTTCACCAAACATGAAATCATATGAGGCTCCGATATTTACTAAAGTAGGTAACTCCACTTTAGCCGACTTTTGTTCAACGCTGATGTCTTGATCAATACCCAAAAATTCTTGGTTGATTGTGAAAGACAGACCATCACCACTAAAAGTCATGGGTGGACCTACGTTTTTCAATGCAATACCGAATTTGATTTGATCATTTTCACCAGTCACGTATCTGATACCAGCGTCAAAGGCAACTCCTCCGGCACGGACATCCGTAATGCTTTCAGAAAGCGCCTTTACAGTAATCCCACCATAGATACTGTTAGAGAATTCCTTGGCAAAGGAGACTCCTAGGTTTAGGTTTCTTGGAGAGAAGGTACCAATATTTCCTTCTGGGTTGTCGACCGTAGTAATTGCAATGTCACCATAGTTCATAGACATTACACCAAGTCCGATAACAGCAGTCTCTCCAACTCTTTGAGCGAATCCAACATTGCTGATACTAATGCCTGATCCACCTAACCAATTGGTTCTTGAGAAAGCCAACTCTGTTTTAGGTGTGAAAGCCATTCCCGCAACGTTAACGTACATAGCTTCCAGTCCTCTAACAGAAGAAATCCCTGCTCCAGCCCATCCTGAGCTTCTGGCCCAAGGGTTGATGAGTAACTGACTTGCGCCAGCAGAACCAGCTCTGTCTTCATTTCCTGCGTATGTATTAGAGGCGAAAAGCATGCCTCCAACTACCAATACACTAATTATGTTCCTTTTTATCATGAGTACAAATAATTCCTAATTAATAATTCAAGTAACGATTAGAAGTTCTCCAAATCTGGTGGTCTGGTAACTCCGAACCATTTAATGACCCTTTCATTAGCACGTTTCTTAACATCACCAAATTCACCTGGCAAGTTATCTGCCTTAATGTGGATGATGTAAGTACCACTAGCAATCGGAATGCCCTTGAAGTTTTTCAAGTCCCAATCAATTGAAGTTAATGGATCATCTTTATCGAATTGTCTTACCAATGTTCCGTTTGCCGTGTAGATTGTTACAACACACTGCTCAGGAAGGTTAGTAATCTTAACTCTGTTGTCTAACCTGTTTTCTTCATACTGTGAGTATGCGTAGTAGGGGTTAGGCACAATGTTGATCAAGTCAAGAGCGCTGACAGCCGTATCAACATTAGCTGTTAAAGTGGCAATGTTTCCAGTGTTGAACTCATAAACAGGCGCCCAGTTGTTCTCACTAAGAGCGGCAGAATCTGCGATACTACCCTGAGTAGGGAAGTAGTCGTATGCTTTCTGTACTCTCAATCTGATTCTGGCGGTAGATGGAATCTCACTTGGATCATCAAAATCAAATCCATTTGCCAACATTGGCATCCCTACCCAAGTACAGAACTTAAATGCACCTGCAACGTTGTTTACACTTACTCTGGCATGTGCCCAGCTACAAGCGTCATAAGCAGGAGAGTTGTTTGTAGACAAGTGATCGTTTGCAGTAAATACGTATACATAGTGCTTACCACCAAAAATCGGCTCTCCAAATCCTGAGTACAAAGTTGATGTTGGGTTCCAGATCATATCACGTCCGTTGTCAACACCTAACCAAGAATCTTCAGCAAATGCCATGTTAAGACGCTTTCCAGTTTCAAGGTCGATTGCATAACCTGGGAACCATCCCATACCAGTAGTGGCAGTCAAGTCACCATCGGCAGCATTGTAACCAGGTTCACCGGCCTTTCTTCCTTCTTTATCAACAGATGGCGCTTCTCTCAATTTCATCTTATCCGCTCCACCTTCTGCAAGGTTGTCGTCGTCAGACATTTCAAGAACCATACATCTTGTCCACTTGCTCTTATCGCTTGTGAAGACAATATCAACATTGTTCAAGTACTCAAATCTAGCTTGTGTTTGACTTGATTGTTGCGCTTTTGCAATAGGCATGTTTCTTACACAAGGATACTGAGACGTTCCATTTTCCTGAACACCTACTAGCTTAAATGGAGCCCATGTACCATTGATAGAGTTTTCATGGTGTTCTTCCGGATCGAAATCGTTGTCATTATAGTGCGCTGGATCACATCCGTTTCCATCTGGCTCACTGGCATTGGAAACAGTACCTGAACGAATCCAGTTTTGGTTGCTCTGACCATCTGCATCACTTACACCACTTAACCATTGTTGAGATGAATCACTGTATTCTATGGTTGCATCCAAGAACTCAACATACTTCTGAGAAACAATGGTTTCGTAATTAATTTGTTCAATCTCAACAGAAATACCCCATTCAGGAATCAACTGCTCGTAACCAACTGCAATTGACTTATCAGAGAACACAGTGTCATTAGAAGTCGCTCCGTATCTGATGATTTCCCATCCGCCGTCACCAATAGAATTGGTATTAAATGGTTGTGACTTATCTCTTTTGAAGACGATTTTATATTGGCCATCCACAACGTTAAGTGGATCGATTACCTTAATGTTAACCGGACCAGCGTTTTCCTTATAAGTAGGGTAACGCGAGAAGTTGTTGGCTAAGATCAAGTTTTCAGTTTCCTCAGTGAAATCTAGGAATAAACTACCGTTACCCATTCCTTCTCTTCTTGTGATCTCTGGAGAATCTCCGTATTCAGCTTGGTTAATTGTTCCATCTGCTTCAGGTGCCTGAATGTGAGGAATACCGGTGTATACTTTGATCTCACCACCCTGCCCATTCTTACGAGAAGCAATGTAAGGCTTTTGCTGACCATCGAGAGAATCAGGAAGTAAAGAGAATGTCTTGTAATTGTTGTAACCATAAGCAATAGCCATGTAGTAGTATTTTTTATGATTTACAAGCGCTCTGTCTCCTTCAGCAAATTCATCCTCAGTAATTTTAAATGAGTGCTTAATGCCCTCATCCGCACCGTTCACCATTTCTTCTGGTTCTGGCACACCAAGTCCTTCGTTGAAAGTCCAGTTGATTAACTGATCTACTCCGTTCTTGATATCGCACTGAGCAACAAGTCTTGCTTTATCAATATCAGTCAACTCGGAAGGAGACACATCCTTATTCTTTAGTTGGAAAATTTGGTATCCTTCGAATCTGTATTTATTGTCGTAAGAAATACCCTGGTTCAACAATGAATCAGGAGTGATAATGAAAGGATCTTCAATCTCATAATCCTCAGGTGTATCAACATAGTTGTTAGACTGTCCTTTGGTATTACCCAAGTAGATAATGATCTCTTTATCCATTTCCTGAATTACAACATCTGGTGCATCAGGACCTTCCAGGATTTGGAAACAGTTATCGAACAATGCCTGAGCTTTGTCATCCGCTAATCTTACAGCATCAACTGATGCAAATAAACCACCTGCAGAAGATCTTGCATAAACCGCTCCAACAGTAATGTTGTTAACCGCACCTGGCTCAAGTGTAAATGGTCCAGCTGACTGCATGAAACGTCTATCACCTTTTGGATTGGCGTTAGTAACCTCAGACCAGTCAAACAAGCCAGTTACACCACCGGCACCAAATCCTTGAGGATCTGAGTCACCTGGGAAAGCGTAATCACATGGAATGTTTGGATCTGCACCAGGGTTTGTTTGGTAACCACCACCTCCGTAAACAAGTGGGTCACCATTTTGCCATTGTCCTTGAAGGTATCTGTAATGTTGAATCGCGTTATCCGGATCTGTCTGAGGGAATCCGTAAACACCAGGCGTAGAACCACCCGTGTAGATCATGAATTTTCTCATACCGAAACGCTCGTTATCAACTACTTGATCTCCGTAACCGATACCCATACCTTTATAAGTAATCCCATCTCCGGCAATAGCATCTCCATAAGATACGAAGAAGTTGTTATCACTTGTCGGACCTGGGTTATCAATACCGTCATTATCTTTGTAAGGGCCTTCGAAGAAGTCAATTCCAATAGCTGGAGGATTAGCCCCGTAAGGAAGCGCACCAGAACATACATCATCATCAACGGCATCTGCGTTATAGCAGTATCCCAGACCTCTTTTTACATCACAACCAACATAATCATCACCAGAGCAACCCAAGTCAGGATCAACCCACTGACCAAAGTATGTGTTGCTTAAGGTTTGAGTAGATCTGTTGATCAATTCGTAGTTATAGAAAGTCATGTTGTTTACCTCATCATTCGTGGTAAAAGCGAATGCCTGAGCTCTGATTTCCATACCCACAGGATCACCACCAGTTTCGGTGTGAATGTTTCCTTTATCGTTGAATACCCACCAGTATGTTTGGTCACCAAATAATCTAACGGTTCTATCTGATGGATCACAACCCTCACCTCTGATATCAAAATCCGGGTAATCACCTCTTGACGGCTCATAAATTCCATTTCCATCTCTATCATAGAATGGAGCTAAGTAGAAATCCTGATCTTTTGTTGGATCTCCGTGGGCAGGCCACTCATTGATGATTGCCGGTACCTGGTAATTTGGAAACAAGGCGTTTGGATTACAATCACCAGTCGGATCATTAACACATTCGTACCATGCGTTGAACTGAGATACTTCCTGACGCGTGATTTCAAAGAACTGATCGTACTCCGCACAAACATCAGGTGTAATTTCAGCATCACCTGACACAGTCAATGGTCCAGGCCAGAAATCGTTCCCAGATTCTCTATAATCTACTGCAGCAATTTTTAACTGACCGTTTACATCTTCTCCACCAAGCCATAATGCACCTGCGAAAATTGCAGTTGTACCAGCTCCGGCAGGCACTTCATAAGAAGCGTTACCAGTAGATCGGTCTTGCCATAAGTTTCCTCCGGTTTCGATGAGGGCTCTTACATTGTTAAGTGCCAAATTCGTTCTCGAAACGGCGGGCGCACAATTGGCTCTTGAGCTACCGTTATTTGTAGTTGTGTTGCCTTTTGATCCAGATTTACTGTAGTCGTGCCAGGCAAAAGATTGCGCTGATCCAACAACCAAAAAACATAGTAGTAAAGAAATTTTCTTGTTCATTTCTTTCATTATTATAGTTTACCGTTAGTTATCTATTAAAAATCAAGTCTAACACCCAATCTAATTGTTCTTGGAATACCGTAGTTAAACAGGCTATTCACTTTCAATGCGTACATTTCTCTATAAGCCTGAGCATCTAACTGAGACTGAATAGATGTTTGAGTTACAGCAGCATCCAAGTACCCATCATCATCCGGGTTACCAGTGGCTCTATACACATTCACAATGTTATTCGTGTTAAACAAGTTGTTTACCAAAAGGTAGATATTCAAATTGGCTTTTTTCTCACCGTCTTTACCCATATTCAAGGTAATATTTCTATCAACCTGAGCATCCATTCTAAACTGACCAGGCTTTCTTGAACCATTGATCTGTCCGTTCAATACGCCATTACCACCACCGGAGATGTTTCCTTCAGGAGTAATGTTACTTTGAGCACTATAAGGCGTTCCAGATCCCATGTTAGTTACAAAGTTGATACCTGTGTTTTTGAAAATTTGCTTTCCTTTAATCGTAGGACCATTGTATTTAGTACCTTCTCCATATCTGTAATCAACAGTTGCGGTGATGGCATGTCTTTGATCGTAGTTATAAGGATAGATTGTTCTTAAGTTAGGCTGACCTGAGTTAACAAGGTTCAAGGCAGATCCTGCATCAGACCCAGTTCCTTCAGCAAACTGTAAGGTATAAGAAGCTCTCATCCACAAGTTACCAGTTCTTCTAAGGTCATAAGCTACAGTGATTCCTTTTACAGTACCGAAATCAATGTTACCCCAGCTTCTGTATGTTCTTGGGTAAGCTCCGGTTACGTTAAGTAAGGCAACTTGATCTCTTTGCTCTCTATAGAAAGCAGAGATTTTAAGTGATGAAGACTTAGACAATACTTGCTGGAAACCTAATTCGTAATCGATTGTTCTCTCCGGCTTCAAGTTCGGGTTGTTAACAACAACATTTCTGTTTTCCATGTAGAAGTAATCCAAAACGTCCAATCTATTACCAGAAGTAGGCCTTTTAGATAAGATATCGTAGTGAGCAAAGAACAATGCCTCATCAGAAATAGGGAATGAGAAGGCTACCCTTGGCATAACGATGATCTGTGGCGTATAATCTTCAAATGCTGAAGAACTTACCTCATCATCCGGATCTCCAACCAAGTAGGGTGCAATACCACTTCCACTTTCAATTGAAGAAGGATCCGTAATTTCTACACCATCCGCGTTGAACCAGGTAGATGTTCCATCGCCGTTATTTCTTCTATATCCATTGATTCCTGTAGGATCATTGATGTCATTAACGTATACAACGTAGTCGTTACCAATGTTTGATGGGTGTGTTACAGCGTTACCACCAACATCTGACACTTCACCAGCAGTTCTTGCTTCATGCAACAACCATGGATCTTTCAATACTTGCTGGTTGGCATCAAATCTATCCACACGAACCCCAACGTTAAATACCAAATCATCAAATGCAAACTTATCCATTACATAACCGGCAATATAAATAGGCTCAAATGCACCTATTGATCTTGTGAAGTTTCCAAGCTCATCCTGTTGAGTAAAGAAATCATCGAAACTTGGTCTGTCAGAAGCTTTAAGCTTGTTACCAGCATGGTCGTACCCATAATAAGTTACAAAGTTGTTACCATCATTCAACAATTCATCAGGACTAAACCAGTCCAACTGCATGATGGAAGGGTCTAAACCATCCACGTTGATGAAGTCAACACCATCCGGATCTAAACCAGCAAAACCAGTATGGTTTTCACTCAACCATTTTCTTAAGTTGTAATCGAAATAGGACTGAGCATCCTGACCGCTGAAATCACCAGGTGCTGCATTCAATCTATTGTAGCTGTATCTTGTAAACGAACCAAACTGATCAATAATTGGATTATCAACATCCAACTCTAAAATGTGGTTGTTTGTTAACTGACGCATTCTTGTCCATAGTCCAACCGGCGCTACACTAAAGAAATTATCAGATCTCTGCTCAAACTCGAAACCTAATGACACAGCGTGATCTCCAATATCGGCAGAACCAGTAGCCGTAATTCTGAACTGACTGTTATCTGTTCTAGAGAAGCCATTGTAGTTGTATCCAATATTTCTCCAAAGTCCATATACATCCTGAGGTCTGTCACCGTTTCTCAGTGCATTACCAGCCAAAATCTCGTTTAAGTTTCTGTAGTTTCCATCAGGATCATCATATAAAGTGAAGTACTGCTCTGTTTGTGCGGCCATGGCTGAATTCACAGGAGAAGGCGTGAATACTACCAAAGTATCCTGGAAACCATCCTGAACCAATCTGTTATCCGCTTGCTCATAAGCATAAGTTGGTTGCTGATAGATGTCGAAAATTCCCACATAACCATAGTTAAAGAAGTTTTCTCCGTGTCTGTCGTCCTGTACTCTTTGGTTGAATTTAGAGTAATCCACCATTACAGTATAGAATGCATTTTTGATCAAAGATTTATCATCTTGTTTTTGATCGTAGCTGAAGAATCTTTGAGTGAATCTACCATACACCCTCCAGGTAATGTCTCTTACATCAGCATTAGCTTCCCAGTTAAAAAGTGCGTTGCTGTAGTCAAAGTTTGCATAAGTATTGTAGTCAAACTGACCACCAAATGTTAAGTTAACCGAAGGTGTCGTGTTAACATCTACTTTACCAGCGGCAGAGTATCTTGTTTGTCCTGAATTTTGTCTCCATTTAACATGCTCATAAGCACTGTTATCAAGGAAAGCAATATTAGGAATGGCACCTGACCCGATTGCAGAAGGTCTAAGTGGACCTAATAATTCCGGATCTAATAGTGAATCTCTTACTTCTTTTCTAATTCTGTAATTTCCAATTTGAGATGGACGGGTGTCTAATTGACTCAAAACGTTACCAGATAAGAAGAAACCTAGAATAGGCTTGGTTTTCTTTCCTGTTGAATCTTTTTTCATTAGAAGCGGACCAGAGATAGATCCTTCTGCCAGGTTATATGCATAAGAGTCTAAGCCAACTACCTTTTTACCATAACCTAGTTCATCTCCTCCAAATGCAAAACCTGAAGATAATAAATCAATACCACCAAAGTAAAAGCTTGAAGGACCTCTGGTAGTTACAGAGATAATACCACCAGTTGCATCACCGTAGTTTGCAGGAAGACCACCAGTTACAACAGATACTTCTTCAATCGCAGCTTTTGGAAGGTTGGTAGACCCTCTTACTTTAATACCGTCAATAAAGTAATAAGTCGCATCAGATCTGGATCCTCTTACAGATAGACCACCTTGAGAACCTGCATCCTGATATACACAGTGGTTGCAATAGATGTAGCAGAACGACCAGGCATTTTTGCAATGTCATCTCTTGTTACAGTTCCACCAGAAGCTCCCCCTCCTTTATCAATCAAAGGAACTTCATAATCCTTTACAACAATACCGTCAAGAACAGAAGCATTGTCAGAAGGCATCTCCAAATCCAGGAAAGTAATCGCCTGATCACTTACAATTACACCAGTTGTTTTAAAATCTGGATAACCGGCGTATTTTACAATAACATCATATTTACCGGGAGTTAGAGAGCTTACTTTGTATTTCCCATCGAAATCCGTTTGAACAGCACTCTTTCGAGTACCATTCTGTTCAACAATGATTCCTGCAAGAGCCATTGTCTCTCCTTTCTCATCCTTTACGGTTCCTTTAATAGATCCAGAACCCTGTCCAATACCTGATAATGAAGTAGTTAACGTAAGAACTACTAACAGTTTAATTCCCTTTAGCATACTGCAAACTTTAATTTAGTCGTAAACCTAATCGCAACAAAGCCCGTAAATATATATATTTTTTTCATCTTACAAGCACTCGAAAAGATATTCGCAACATATTTTAAAAGCCTCAATTGAAAAGCCAAATTTAAAATGGACTTCTCACTCTCTCAGCAATCAAATATAAACCATTCAGTCTCTGTGATATCTCCTCAACAAGATCAAAAAACTACAATTTTATACAAGTCTATAATCAAACATACAACATTATTGTTCTGGAGAAATGGGCATTTTTTAAAATGTGCCAATCATTGATTTAAATGCAAAGATCCGCTCAGGTGTTGGAAGTGGCGGGTTCAATCTTGTTTGAAGAACTGCGATTGGTGATGTCAATCGCTACTAAAATGGCAATCATTCCCCAAACCGGTACTGCTGCTTTATCCGTATCCAAATAGTTGTTAAGCGCACTGTGAGAAAAGTAGGTGCTCAGAGATACCAGGATTAACATGACCAATTTTTTATCTTCTCCCCGTGGTAAACGATTATACAATACCACACCTTTATAAAACACCATAATTACAATTAGGGAGAATGTGATGGCGCCTAGTAAACCAGCTTCAGATAGGTGACCAAGGTATTCACTATGGGCATTCCCCATATCGCCAAACCGACTTGAAATGATGGTCATGTCCTTGGGATGTTGATGCACCCCATATTCCATGGCATAAGTTCCTGGTCCGTAACCTTCAATTGGTTTTGATTCCCACATGGATATGGCAGAGTTCCAACGGTTAATTCTTTCAAGGTTTGAGGCATCCGTACTGATGTTG
>JAUILH010000186.1 GCA_030433115.1 Bacteroidia bacterium
TTTTAGGAAATGACTGGACCGAGAATTCTAAAAGGAACCTGGTATATGTCATAGAAGGAAATGTCCACGATCGATCGCCGCATATGAATCTTTATGCTATTAAAAGAAAACGAAAAACCATTTGGTTTTTCAGGGCTAAAGGGTATGGTGGCGACATCATCGATAATTTAGATTTAAGGATGATGGATGGATATATCCTAGATGGAGATTTGGTTTATGCTTTTTGTTCTGGAGATGAAAGAAGGTATAGTCGTATAGACCTTAACGTATTGAATCTGGAAAAATGGGAGAATAAGCAAGTTTTACTGGGGAAAGAAAAACAGACCTCTTATATGTATCCCTCAATTGGCTGGATGAAAGGAGAAGGAGGAAAGGCAGATATTGTGGTTCAATATTGTGGAAGTCAGGACGATGGCTACCCCATGCTTTACTATTCGGTTTGTAATCATGATTTAGTTTGTTGGAAAGAATATGTGCTTGATTCTTCATTTCAACCCATTAACAAGTACGATTCTGTCAGAGAAGGAAGTCGTTGGGGAGATTATACCGGAGTGGCTTCTTTTCCAAACGGAGAAAGCGTGGTGATGGCAGCAAGCATCTGTAATCAAAAAGGAAACCTTAATACCGTCGTTCATCAGTTACATTATAAAAATGAAGAGACTGAACTAATTACTGGTCATCAGTGTCTGCCAAAAGTGGCAAGTGTGAAAATTCCTGTGTCGGATTTGCTTGATCCAGGTGATGTTTTTGAAATATACGCCAAAGATCGTCTGGGTAATAAGTTAAAGCTGTATAGCGGAGGTTTGGAGTGCGATTCATGTGGCTATTCCATAAACTTATTGGAGGGGGGAGAAGATAAATGGAAAGCTATTGAGCTCATTAAGACTAATGGCATTGATAAAAACGATCTTAACTCAGTGAATTCTATTTTGGAAAAAGAGTTTGAGTTTACCGAGTGAGAAAAATAACATGTTGTATGAGAACTAATAACAAGTCAATTAAGCAAACTGGTAGACTGGAACTTAAAGGGACCATATTGGCCATTATAGGGATAGTTCTTTCCAAGTTGTGCTGCATTTTGCCCCTTTTGGGACTGGCGGCAGGAGGAAGTAGCTTTATGAGTGGTCTCCATACCCTTTCTCCCTTTTTGTTGGCTCTGTCAGTTTTGATATTGGCTTTTTCATGGTACAGATTTGTCAGAGCTGACAAATGTGCTTGCCATTCTAAAAAGAAAAAAGTCACCCTTCTATTATCGACCGGTTTAGTAATCATACTGATATCAATCAACTTGTTTACAGGCAATGATTCTACAGGAGAAGAAGCCAACCGAACACAACATAGTCAAGGATCTGTAAAGTCCTCTTGTCATTAAATTAAATAAAAACCGTTAAGCTTAGTATTATGTCTAATTTAAATACCCCTCCAAAAGATAAAGCAATTGAATTTCCAACTTGGTTTGGGCATATTCGACACATGTTTACTGATGAAGACATAGATCACATGCACCGTCATAGAGAACATTTTCCAGGAGCTCCCGACATAGACCTCTCTGATTATGATACCGTTAAAAAACAATGGTCGAGAATATGGTCATCTGTAGAAGATGGAAGAATGCCTAAAGGTAGAGATCCGTGGCCATCTGCTTGGGTAGAGACCTTTGTCAACTGGAAAACCAAGAACAATTTTAAGAAGGGCATTCCCTTGGTAAAAGGTCAAAGTCAAAGTTTGAGACAACCTGCTAGATTGAGAAAAGATGTTGAAACAATGCCAGAATCAGAGTGGAAATTGGTTGTTAAAGCTTTTAAAGGAATTATGGACAAAGACGCTTCCAATGATCAGGATAGCTTCTTTGAGCAAGCCAAAATACATGGTGACTTTTGTGAACACAATAATCCCAAATATCATGCTTGGCATAGAGAATACCTTTATGGATTTGAAAATGCTTTGAGAAAAATTCCTGGTTGCGAATCGGTGACACTTCCTTATTGGGATTTTTCTAAATCATTCCCTGCTAGGCTTCAAGTGGCACCATTTGACACATATAAGTTTCCTCATGATTACGGACGTAAGTCAGCAGGGTATGTAACCGAAAGAGAGACAAGTGCCCGGATAGATCAAGTGTCAGAACAAATGGTACTACCTTTTGTTAAGAGAGCTAAGGCCAAAAAAACATGGCAGGCGTTTCATGGAAGATTGGATGGAGCCATTAGCGATTCGATTATCCAAGGGCACGATAACGCGCATCTAAACATGGGAAAAACCATAGAAGATTCTACAATTGCTGCTTTTGATCCTATGTTTTGGTTCTTTCACTGCAATTGGGACAGACTTTGGTGGGAATGGCAGATTGAGGTAGGTGCCACCACACGAAATGGTCTTTTATCTACCATTACAAAATATAGACCCAATGATCCCACTAAAGAGACCAACAGTTACCTAGCATTTATTGATTCGTCACAGGCGCATTATAAAACAATAGGTCCATTTAATAGAACGACCATTGAAACAGTAGATTTGTTAAAAACCTATGATACAGACTATGAGACTGTTGAGATTGATGAATTCTTTGAAGAAGATGTTTTTTCAGTAAAGATGGCGGCTTTCGAGAAGGTTCGGATCCGGTCAAATAAAGCAAATATTAGAGTAGACGGTATTGACAGGACCAAAGTGCCAGGCAGTTTTACCATTTATCTTTTAAAAAATAATGAGGTCATTGACCAGCGAGGGTTCTTTCAAAAGAACGAGCCTATTAAATGTCATAATTGTGTGGAAAATCCTATTGTGTTTTTTGATTTTGAGCTTCCGATTAATGAGGTCTCTGACGGCACATTCAGTGTGGAAGTGGAACCTTCGGATAAATCATTTATAGGTGACCGAATACCAATGGAAATGCTTGGCAAGCCTTCAATCAATATTAACTT
The DNA here is from genome assembly GCA_030433115.1 of Bacteroidia bacterium. Classification (GTDB taxonomy): domain Bacteria; phylum Bacteroidota; class Bacteroidia; order Flavobacteriales_D; family JAUILH01; genus JAUILH01. The sequence continues at coordinate 2,922 of JAUILH010000186.1, forward strand.
ATTATTGACAGATGAGTTTTAAGCAGTATCAAATTCAAATTACTATATAATTTCCCTTCAAGCCATGAATGTGTTTTTCGTTACGTACAACAATGTTGAAGTACTTGATCTTACCGGACCATATGATGTTTTTGCAAGAGCCAATGACATCATTAGTAGAGAAGGGGGAGAGCAGTTCAATTTATACACTATAGCTAGCAGTAAATCTACAATAAAGGCATCAGGTGGATTGAAGTTGGTGCCTGATTTTCAGTTTTCTGACGATTTTCCCGAAATAGACGTTTTAATAATACCTGGCTCTCCAACAATTGGAGAAATTCAGGAAGAAACGGCCATTCTCAAGTGGATAAAAGAAATATCTGGGCGGGTCAATTATATAGTCTCTATTTGTGTAGGCGCATTTTTCACTGTAAAAGCTCTGAAAGATGAACTCAATGGTCACCAATTAACCACTCACCATATGGCTATAAAACGTCTTCAAAGCGTGGCGTTGGAGCTAGGTGTTACAGCTGATTTCTTTTCTGATGTGAGGTATTTAGAGTCAGGTAAACACTATTCTTCTACAGGTGTTTCTGCGGGTATGGATTTGACCTTCCATTTGCTTAAAAAACTAAAAGGTGAAGAGTTAGCGCATAACACAGCCAAATTAATGGAGTATTACAGAACAATTAATTGGTCTCAAGAATAGAGGCAGCTGCTGTTTTTATGGTCAACACTACCCCTTGATCAAAAGATACTAGGACGAAATCTCAAAGCAAAAATTGAAAATTGAAGACACTTGGAATAATCTCCAAAAATGACTTTGAGATTATCGATAAACTGTGGGAGATCGGAAACATAACTGCATCTATCAACAAGTCAATTTCAGAAGATTTAATCAGAATTCGACTAAGTGTGAATTGCAAAGTCTGTTGCAGATTTTTTGCCAAGCTTCTATCGTTCTCAACAAAAAAAGTGTCAACCACAACAAATTAATTTTATCGAAAGAAGCAATCCCTACTTTCGATTCAAAATCAAATCAACATGAAAACAACTTTACTTTCGGCAATGCTTGTGGTGTTAGGTTTTATGAGCCAAGCCACTACCATTATTGTAACTAACACCAATGACTCCGGACCAGGTTCTCTGCGAGAGGCCTCCGTGAATGCCGTAAATGGAGACACCATTCGTTTTGATCCAGGTTTGCTCACTGCTGCGGTGGATTCTATATCCTTAAACACTGAAATAGATTTTTTAAATAAGCAGGTTGTGATTAAAGGGCTTTATAATGATACGGACACTTTGTTTATCTCAGGAGGCAATACCTCTCGTATTTTTCATTTCAGCGCACCTGGGGAAGTGTATTTGGATTCTTTGGTGTTGATTAATGGCAATGGATCAGGAGTGCTTAATGGAAATGGAGGAGCCATACTTTTTAGTGGTTTAAATGATACCGCTTACGTTAAGAATTCTGTCATTCGAGACAATCACGTTACTTCCAGCGGCGGTGGTATTTTTTGCTATGGAGCTAAACCAGGACTTTGCCTGGACAATGTGACCATTAGTAATAATTCAGCTCCTGGAAATGGGGGAGGAATGTACATGGCACCCAACCAGGTTTCAGAGAATCATCTGATTATAAACAATTCTACTATTTCAGGCAATAGCGCAAACCGTGGAGCAGGCATTTACACGCTTGCAGAAAACACTTCAATAACAATCACTAGCTCGACCATAGTAAATAATGCGGCCGCAACATCTGTTGGAGGAGTAGAGTTATCTGCTGGTACTTCTGGGGTTGTGACACTTGAGAATTCTACAGTGGCCTTTAATCAAGCACCATCAGATGCGGGAATCTATCTCGTTGCAGGTTCAAATCCGATAATGAATACAAGAAATTCGATAATAATTGAAAACGGAAGTGGTCAATCTGGTATCAGTGGAAACTTAAGTTTGAATTCAAATGGATACAATATTTTTAGTGATAACATCCCCGCTGTGCCGTCCGTTATGACAACTGCCACAGACCTCCTCAATCAATCTTCAGCCAATGTGAATTTATCGCCCTTGGGCATGAATGGAGGCACCACACCTACCATGAAACCATTACCAGGCAGTGTGGCTATTGATATGGGAGATCCTCTGGATGGTAGTCCAGCTCAAAATGGTTTGATTAGTGGGGTGAGAGATATTGGTGCAGCAGAAGGTTGTATTGCCACAGTGTCCTCGTTTAGTGTGACTGAATGTTTTGCTTATACCGTTCCTAGTGGAAATTCTACTTATACTGCAGCAGGTACTTACACAGTACACGACACTATTAGTAATGCGGAAGGCTGTGACAGTATAATGAGCATTGAGTTGACCATTTTTTCTCTCGATACCTCTACAACAACTTCTGGTCTTACGATAACTTCCAACGCAGTAGGAGCGAGCTACCAGTGGATAGATTGCGGGAACAATAACATGGCCATAAGCGGAGAAACCAACGCCAGCTACACCGCTACAGTTAATGGAGATTATGCGGTAGTGGTAACAGATGGAAATTGTTCAGACACCTCAGAGTGTGTGTCTATCACCACCATTGGAATAGAAGACTATTTGAGCATTGCCAATACCGTTACAATTTATCCAAGCCCAGCCACAAATGTGTTGACTATTGAGGCAGATAATCTTAACGTCAATATGATTACCATAGTAAGTGCTACGGGGCAAACGGTAAAAACCTGCAGCACCAGCACGAATACCATTGATGTGTCAGACTTAGCATCAGGGATCTACTTTTTACAAATTCAAACTAACGACAAAGGTATGGTGAGCAAGCGATTCGTGAAGCGTTAGGTAGATCAATCAAAGCAATTTATTCAAGAGCTGCTATCAATATTGATAGCAGCTTTTTTTGTATTGCCAGGGAGAGTTGAACTTGGATTTTCGCCGCAACGGATTGGTATTTTTATAATGAATACAACAAATTAGAGTGACAAACCGTCAATCGAAGACAAGAATCTTCTCCACAGAATTTGAGCCAAAGAAAGACTATTTACCCAACGGGCACCGACATAATATCCATTATAGCTGACCGACGACAGGAAGTTGCCGTTCCACGGCGGCCAAATTAGCGCAGCCTGAGCAACTGGCAAAAAATCCTTAAATATTAAAATACTGGCGTTTGTCCTATAATGTACCCTGTGTTATGTTACTTAGCTTTGGTTAAGCAACCCTTTTGTTAACCGCTATTTACTGATTAGCAGCTTGACATAACAGCATATTATGGGACATAAACACTTAACTCTTATCATAAATTATAGAGGCCT
>JAUILH010000187.1 GCA_030433115.1 Bacteroidia bacterium
GAAACATCTCCTCGGATCGCTTTCTACTCATTTTTGATCCGAAAGCTAATCCTTAATTAAGTTCGATACAATACGTCGTTTACCAAACGCTTACCCAATAATTCAGTTTTGCCAGCACCAGGTCCAGCTACGACCAAGGTGTTAAAAGTTGACTTAGTGGTAATTAGTGCATTTTCTTCAAGAGTCAGATTTTCAGAAGGAATCCAATCAGCTATATCCTTTATCCTCATTTTAATTCTGCCTTTATTTGTGTGAATATTTTACTAAAGACAGTTGGCATGTTCTTATGGAGCTCTTCGTCTGACATTGAGGACAATGCCACAATATGTGTTGTTGGCTTCCCTCTACCCAAGAAGTGGTAATTGTACCAAATCATCAATTCTCGTTGCTCAGGTGTATAAGTTACTCCAGTAGCTTTTTCTGATTTTAACGTCGCCTGCACGGATCCATTAAGTTTTATTTCAAATTTTGCTGCTTCTTTTGATTTATCAGGTATTTGCGGGCCTCCTCCCTTCGGAATGGCTTCTTTATATTTTGTAGTATAATTTTCTAGCATCAAAAAATCTAGATCAAGAGGTTGTGAGAAAAACACATTATAAGACTCTAAATAATTAACCCAACTCATAATGGAGTCAAGCTTATTATCCTCAAATACCCAAGTATGCATTTTAGATAGCTCTTCTTCTGTCATAACACTTCCACTTTCTAATTCTAACAGTTTATCTTTTTCTACACCTACTGCAATTAGTTGTTGCAAAATATATTTTATGCGTCCCCAACCGCCTCCATTTCTTTCTATGTCTAAATCTAATAACGTTACATATGGTATGTTTAAGCAATTTAATAACCGCCATATATGGTTGACAAATCTATGGCCTAAAGGCACAAACGTAATTATGTTATCATCAAAATTAACTTGATTCGTTTGCATTAATCTATTAAAGAGAACTTCTTCACTATCTCCTTCACCTATTACCGCAAGTTTAGCAAAGTAAATTTCAGGGTAATTTCTAATGGCTTCTTTTACAAATTTATAGGCTTCATCTCGTTTTTCTGGCAAGCGAATTGCGTTGACTTCAGAATAGTAAGATTCATCAATTCTAAAATGAAAAATGGATTCTGGGTCTATTCTTTTTATTATTGCTGGAGTATGCGATGAAAGGAATACTTGTGTTTTATTTTGATCAGAAATAGATTTTAAGATACTGATGACTCTTCCTAATAGTTGAGGTGCAATATGATTTTCAGGTTCTTCAACAGCTAATACTGTTAAAACTGGTTTAATTCTAATTTCTTCTTCAGTACTTATTTTTTCTTCAACTTCTAATAGGGCACATACTAATGTCAAATAGAATAACGATCTATATCCCTCACCTAAATCATTGATTTGAAATGATCTATTTGTTTCTGTAGGGCTAAACGATACTTCTATTTTTTTTAGAATAGAATCAAGATCACTATTTCCAAAACCCAAGCTAGTTTGTTTATATCTTTCATCTTTATGAAATCTTTCCCAATATGAAGTAAGTGAATTTTGAATTTCCGTAAACTCGCTTAGCCCTTTGAATAGATCGTTTATCTCATCAACTTTTACATTGAGATCTTCTTTGAATTTTTCATCAAAGTTTAACAATCTTAAAACTCTGTAAAGAATAGAGCCCGAGACATAACGAATTTCTTCACTTGGCTTTCTAATTGCAGGAATAAATAATACTTGAATTAAACCTTTTAAATGATTTGGGAAAGGACGTTTTGAGTCTTCATTTTCTTCTTCGCCTTCTGGAACCGTTATGAAAAATAAAGATGTTTCAATTTCTCCTTCGTCGGAATATTCAATTTTGTACCATTTGCTTTCAAGTCTTATACGAATATATGGTTCGTCTTCTTCTTCATCTACTAGCATGTGACTAAAGAAATGTGGAATTGAATTCTTTTCTGAATCTTGAAAATTCATCCTAACTTCAATAGACAACTGCTTTTCATTAATTACTCCTAAATCCTCTTCATTGGATACATGAAAATCTTGCTTAAATAAATCTCTTTCTTTTTTAGTTACTCCAAATAATTTTGACAAAGCTTCTAATGCTGCTGTTTTACCCGAGCTGTTTAGTCCTATAAAAGCATTTAGTTTATTTCTTAAACAAATTGATACACCGTCGTCATTGAATGCTCTGAAGCCTTTTATTTTGATTTTGGATATATGCATTTCAGTTTATCATTTTTAACTCTCTGTTTCGATTGTTGTCTGGCCTTGCAGGTAATTCATTTATATCTTCACCCGTCCAAGTTACAGACCAACGGGTTTGTAATTGTACTTTTTAACGCTTCCATTCTCCTTCAGCCATATCACTGCAGATTGTATATGATGTATAATAATGCTTACCAAGTCCTCCAGAAACTGCCTTATTGATCTCATGGTCCACTCTCGTGAAGTGCATGACCTTGATGTATGTATGCATGTGATGGGATAATGACTGCTGGACAATTGACTTGCTATCTTTTGTATAGCTTGGAAACTGAAAGATCTTCTTAGAAACGGAAGATCATGGATGGAGGGGGTTATTAGAGATGGTATCATAAGTGTGTGGTTCGTAGGCTAAGTAAGTTACAGCACCCATTTCAATCATGCAAGTATATTGTCAAGAAACAAGCACGATCTTCATAAGATTATAGCAATGAGTGGTAAAGGAATCGGTATCCAGGAAGACTTAAACCTTCATATATTTAAGCACGCTCTTTTCAATTGGGTGTGCGCTCAGATTATATGATCCATTTACGTCCCCATATATTGGGTATGATGAATAATCAAAGACTCAATTTCTTATCTTCCCTTAAGGTGCTCCGCATACCTGGTTATCGGTGTTTGTGGAGGACCCTTTTTGAAAATATCTGAATTCCAATCAAATGAATCGTCGAAGCTTTCTCCTGAATACTGGCCTTTCTCTATTAGGAACCTCGCAGCTGTCTAAATGGATCAAGCACCTGGACTTTGATGCCAATGCTTTGGAGGAGATGAAGATCACCAAGATTGAGACCGTTCGGTTTAATCCGGATCTGCAGGTCGATGGACGGGGTATCCAATGGATGTGGGTGCGGCTACATACGGATAGTGGTCTGATCGGTACGGGAGAGACCTATCCATTTAATGAGGCGAGTGAGGCGGCCATCAAAGATCTGCAATGGCATAGCTGGGCCGGAAAATTGCTGGGTCGTAATCCGTTGGAGATTGAGCAGACCTGGGAGCGCATCTTTCGTCAGAATGCATTTCATGTATTTGGTGGTGCAGAGATGCGAGCGCTGTCTGCCATCAATCTGGCACAATGGGACATCCTGGGTCAGGCGGCAGGTATGCCAGTATATCAGATGCTGGGTGGATCCCTAGATAAATCGATACGTGTATATAATACCTACACCAATGCCCGCAACATCAATGGTTGGACCCTGGAAAATGATATGGAGAAAATTGCCACCTTCCTGGTCGAACAGGGAATACCTGCTATAAAGTTCTGTCCATTCGATGGGGTAGGTAATCGGAATAAGGGAGAATATATATCAAGGAGAGAAATAGACACCTGCCTCGATTGGATCCGAAGAATTCAGGACACGGTCGGCGATCAGCTGGATATAGGATGTGAGTTTCACAGCCTGTGGAATCTGCCCAGTGCCATGCGGATAGCCGAGGCCCTGGAGCCCTTTAATATTTTATTTCTGGAAGATATTTTGTTACAAGACAATATGCAGGCCTATGCATCTCTGGCACAACATACATCGATACCCCTGGTGATCAGTGAGCGGCTGGCCACTCGATTTGATTTTCGTGAAATGTTGGAATCCAAAGCAGGCAGCATTGCCATGTATGATCTCACCTGGTGTGGCGGTATTTCAGAAGGCAAGAAAATATCCGATATGGCCAACACCTATTATGTGCCCACCATGATGCACACGGCCGGTGGTCCCATACTCTGGTATGCCTCCTTACATTTGGCTGCCGCCATTACGAATTTATTTTTTGTAGAAAGTGTCTACCCCAATTGGAAAAATCGCTACCCCTATTTCTTTTCCAATGTACCTACAGTGGATCAGGGATTCGCAAAGCCACCCGATTTGCCGGGGTTGGGTCTGCAGCTTAGAGAGGGATTGTTTGAGAGTGATGATGTGATTGTAACCACGATAGGGGAGTTGTAGTTATGGGTGCTTGCATTTTTATAATTACACTTGCGGTTCACTAACTACGGGGTAAAAGAAATTGTCTTAGTACTTTTTGTTGAATTGTGGAATTGTTGAACTGTTGAGTTTTTTTTGGTATCCACGATATACGTCAAGCTTTGAATACCAAACAGCCGTTACCCTTGGTTACACAAAGGTGATTATTGTTGGTGCATTTGTCGAAATGCAAATGCTCTTTTTGCTTTCCCACTACCCCGGCCCTGTTTTCTCACTACGTTCCGAAAACCGGGAGTCAGCCCGCAATTTATTGGAAGAAAGGACGTCGGATTCAAAGTGGCCTTGAAAGAAAGATGGCATTTACCTCAAAGTAAATTTAAAGTATGATCTGCTTTATCTCCTCAAATGTGATCAGGAAAACGTACCGAGAGCCTTATTTTCTTACAAAATTAGTTAGCGAGCATAAGGTGATTTTTCAGTTCAGACATTTATGGTAGCTAACAGTTTCAAAAAGAAAATACAGCGATTATGCCAGCTTTCCAGCTCGGGACGAGACAACGAGGCAGTCAGTCCCATAACTCAGGACCAAGTGAGACATCGCCACCTATGAATCTGACTAGAGTTTTGGTTCTTTGAGGCAATGTCAAAGAACGCCCCACGCAGTGGACCTTTCGTTAAAATCCAAGACAAACTTTAAAAGAACTTAACAGGACCTAAAGTAACAAAAGAGGACCAAAATGTGCGTTTAATTTTTGCATTGGCATCCGTGATCATCCCCCAAAGTTGCCCCACGCAGTGGACCTTTCGTTAAAATCCAAGACAAACTAGACATAAAAAAACATGAACCCTGATCATCCAGCAGGACCATTGAGATGAGTTTAGTTTAAGAGTTAGCACCCGTGATCATCCCCGAAAGTTGCCCCACGCAGTGGACCTTTCGTTAAAATCCAAGACAAACTTTAAAAGAACATACAGAACCTAAAGTAACAAAAGAGGACCAAAATGTGCGTTTAATTTAAGAATTAGCACCCGTGATCATCCCCCAAAGTTTCTCGCTTCGTTACGGTTCTAGCAACCCTGTAGTTGGTGGGAAAATCAATCCGTGAACCAACGGAAATATTGCAGTTTTAAGAGAATGTAAAATTATATGTCAAATATCGGCTATAACATAACATTTTCTGTATATTTAAACAGACCACTCATAACTGCTATCAAAAAGATGATGCACAAACCTATTATCAAAAAGTAGCTATTTGTCCTTTTGCAATAGTGCAAGGGATCATTCATATCAATAAAAAGTGGTCTATGAAATCTACTACTAACACAGGTTTTAAATGGCTCTGCACTGTACTTTGCCTTACACTCGGTTTTACTGGGGCGTTTGGTGCGACAACGGCCTTTGGCCCAGTGAAAGGAGTCGTAATCGGCGAGGATGGCGAGCCCCTGATTGGGGTCACCGTTCTGCTTAAGGGTGCCGCACAGGGTACTGCTACAGACTTTGATGGTTTTTTTACCATCGAGGTTCCAGACAATCAAGGTGTATTGGTTTTCTCCTACACCGGGTATGAAACACAGGAGGTCAATGTCGATGGCCAAAGTGAAATTAATCTACAAATGGCACCTTCGTCCACGGCTCTGGATGAGGTCGTAGTGATCGGGTATGGTACGCAGAAAAAAGCAAATCTCACGGGCGCGGTTTCTGCCATATCTAATGAGGAGTTAGAAAAAAGACCAATCGCCAGCGTGGGAATGGGGCTGCAGGGACTCATTCCCAATCTCAACATTTCCATCAGAAATGGCGATCCCACCAGAAATGCGGATTTTAACATTAGAGGGTATGAGTCTATCAATGGGGGAGCACCCCTGATTTTGGTAGATGGTGTTCCCATGGATCTTGAGCGGATCAATCCTAACGATATTGCCAGTATTAACGTCCTGAAAGATGCTTCAGCGGCAGCGGTCTACGGAGCTCGAGCGGCATTCGGGGTGATCCTGGTAGAGACTAAGAAAGGTGAATCTGAGAAA
>JAUILH010000188.1 GCA_030433115.1 Bacteroidia bacterium
CTCTCAGAACACCAATCCTTACACCGTTAAAATTCCAACTACTAACAAACGTGCTCTTAAAAACGCGCCAGTTTCAATGCCCATTGATCTGAGCTCAAATCCCATCAAGAATCCTTTCGTGATTCCCGGACTGAGAAAAGTTAACGTTGATTCCAACCTCAATCCGAACTACTCGTTTGAAAATTTTGTTGAAGGCGACTGTAACCGACTTGCAAGATCTGCAGGGTTTGCTGTTGCTCAAAAACCAGGCGGAACAGCTTTCAACCCGCTATTGATTTATGGAGGCGTAGGACTAGGAAAAACCCATTTGGCACATGCCATTGGAATTGGCATCAAAAACCAATTTCCGAACAAAACAGTATTGTATGTATCCTCTGAAAAATTCACCCATCAGTTCATTGATGCCGTGAAAAGTGGAACAACAAACGATTTCCAACATTTCTATCAAATGATTGACGTATTGATTATTGATGACGTTCAATTCTTTGCCGGAAAGGAAAAAACACAAGAAATTTTCTTCCATATTTTCAACCATTTGCACCAAACTGGTAAGCAGTTGGTATTGACTTCTGACAAACCACCAGTTGAGATGCAGGGCATGGAACAAAGATTGTTGTCCAGATTCAAGTGGGGCTTATCTGCAGATTTGCAAACACCTGATTTGGAAACGAGAATCGCTATCCTTGAGAAGAAAATGTACGGAGACGGTATTGAACTGCCCAAAGAGGTCGTTGAATATTTAGCATACAGCATCACCACCAATGTGCGTGAACTAGAAGGCGCCTTGATCTCTTTAATTGCGCAGTCGTCACTAAACAAAAAATCAATCACCTTAGAATTGGCTAAGCAAATGATTGACAAGTTTGTTAAAAACACCGCCAGAGAAGTTTCGATAGACTACATTCAGAAAGTAGTGTGCGATTATTTCGACCTACCAATTGAGTTGTTGAAGTCTAAAACAAGAAAAAGAGAAGTTGTTCAGGCAAGACAAATCGCTATGTTCTTCGCTAAGAAGATGACAAAATCGTCTCTAGCCAACATTGGGATGCACTGTGGAGGGAAAGACCACGCTACTGTACTTCATGCTTGCAGAACAGTCAACAACCTTCAGGAAACTGACAAACAATTTAGAGGTTACCTTGAAGATTTGGAGAAAAAATTAAGTATTCAATAAATCCAACATCCCTTGACAATTCGTCAGGGGATTTTTGTTCCTATGAAAATTTTAATGGTATGCCTGGGAAACATTTGTCGCTCTCCGATGGCGGACGGCATGATGAGACAAATTGTTAAAGAGCGAAATATGGACGTAGAGGTAGATGGTGCAGGCACCGCATCCTACCATGTAGGAGATCCACCCGACAGAAGAATGCAAGCAACCGCACTTGAACATGGTGTTGACATTAGTTATTTGCGCGCTAGACAGTTTGTGGCAGAAGATTTTGATCGTTTCGACATTATTTACGCCATGGACAGAAGCAACTACAATAATATTACAGCTTTAGGAACACCTGATCAAATTGGCAAAGTAAAAATGCTTCTAGATGAAATTCACCCAGGCAAGAGACTGGAAGTGCCCGATCCATACTACGGAGGAGATGAAGGTTTTGAAGCCGTTTTTCAAATGGTTAAATCTGCCTGCGAAACCATAGCAGATAAAATTGAAAGCGGTGAGTACAGCTAAATTATATCTGCTCCCTTCCAGTTTAGGAGAATCATCCAGAGACAGAACGGTCCCTCCTCTTAACAAAAATATCATCTCCAACGTCAACTTCTTTGCTTGTGAGAATTTAAAAAGTGCCCGACGATTTCTGATTTCTTGTGGACTTCCCTCCCCCATTCCTGAGCACATCATTTTCATTGAGATTAGAAACGATGACCATAAAGACGCCTTGCAGGAAGCCATTCAAGTTCTTAAAGATGGCCATGAATTGATATACCTATCTGAGGCGGGCAACCCGTGCATTGCAGATCCTGGAGAAGCTTTGGTGGATGCTGCACACAAACTTCAAGTACCAGTGATTCCATTGGTTGGTCCCAGTTCCATATTATTGGCTCTTATTTCCTCCGGATTGAATGGAGAGCAATTCACCTTTCATGGCTACGTGCCAAGAGATAAATCCGACAGAATTCAAGCCATTAAACGATATAGTCAGCAAGCCAACAAGGGCTATACTCAAATCTTTATGGACACACCTTACCGCAATATGCAGTTGCTAGATTCTATTCTCACACATTCTAGCGCCTCCAAGCTGTGCATTGCGATTGATCTGTGTTGTGAGACTGAAGAGATCATATCAGGCAGTTTGGCTGACATCCGACAAAGACGAGATATTGATCTTAACAAGAGACCTTGTATGTTTCTGTTGGGAAATTAAAATAAAGACTTATACCGCTTTCTACCAGACGACTTTCTTCTCCGTCTACCAAGATTATTAAACCCTGTCAAGTTATACGCGACATAAATATTTGCAGAGAGAATGGCGTCCTTCGTTTCAGGATCACCTCTTTGCTCACCATGAATTGTCCAGTTATCATTCACCCCGCTTGACGGATCAGCCAACTTAGCAGCATCTTCACCTTGCGCTGCCAAAATCAAGTTGTTGTCGTAGTAATCACCACTGACATCATCAATGTAATCGGACCCGGCCTTTCTATAAGTCACTTCCAAACCAATATTGATCCTTTTCGACACCATAAAGCGAGCTCCAAGACCAATTGGTATGGTATAGGTAAATCTTTTGTATTTCTTGAGTGTATCAGCGGTAACTTGCCCCTCCGTACCATAAGGTTGTAAGGCACGCCACTTACCGTTAAAATAAGCCTTCGGATTAAAAAACATAAATCCCGCACCGCCAAACACATACACGTAAGTCGACAAGTTCTTAAAACCACCCTTGGCCACGTTATAGCGTTTTCCAATCTTATCCAGGTTGAGTCCAAATTCTAACAGTTGAGACACTTCCCAAATATGAGATCGAAAATGAAGGTTTCGGTAGTTTCTAAAGGTCTCTTGAGTCAACTGATCATCACCTTTCACAATTCCCCAGGTCAACATTGACCTGGTTGAGATATTTTTGGTCAATCGATTTCGATAAGCCGCATAGAACGATGGTCGTGTTAAGGACCATTCGATATCCTTCATGCTGTAATCTGTTCCTATCTGATCTAATCCACCTAAATCCCCCAAAAAATTGGTGGCTCCTAAACCCAGAAATACAGATTCTTTTGTACGCAACCAATCCTTACCACTGCGGAAATTTGTGGATTGAGCGCCACCGAAATGAGGTAACACCATAAGCAATATGAGGTATATCAGCTTATTCAAGGTTTGAGCAACTAATGAGCAAACAGCGCCTATAACATAGTTAAAGCGCAGGCACAACGCTTGAGCCGTAGCTTCAGCGCAGGCACAAAAATAGCAAAAGCCAAGCCAAACTCAATGAATAGTGGTCATTATTAGACGAATGACAACAATAATTTAACTTTAACTATTAGATTCCTACTTAACGACCTTAATTAACTCTATATCAAAGATCAAATTAGCCTTTCTGGGGATAACTGGTGGATTACCAAATTTGCCATACGCGAGTTTCCATGGAATGAAGGCTCGGACCTTTTCTCCTTCTTTCATATATGACACAACAATGTCCCATCCCCGAATGACTTCCAGCTTTTGAAGTGAAAACACAAAAGTTCCTTTACCGGATGTGTCGAAGAGTTGACCATTCTCAAGATACCCTGCGTAACGGACATAAATCTTATCTCCTTTTTTAGGAGTTATTCCATTTTCAACGGTATGTACTTTGCAATACTTAACTCCCTGCCATGTCTCCAAAGTATCTATCCCAGTACAATCAAATTTAAGCGTGTCCTGTGAGAACCCTGAGGCACTGAATGCCCCTATAATACATAGCAATATGACTTTAAGTTGGATCATTTTTTGTAATCGATGGTAAGCATATAAGTCACGTCTTCATTAGGACCAACTTTATCCAACAAGCCTTTGGATCCAAATGCATGTTTGGCAGGGATCTCCACAACCACCTTATCTCCTTGCCTCAAACTGGCAAAAATCATATCAAGTCCCTTCACAATTTGAGCTTTTCCAACCGTAAATTCGTAAGGCACGCCATTATCTCTTGAGGTATTAAATATATTTCCTGCTTCATCGAACGCGAAATAATCAATTCCAATCACATCTCCTGAATCCACTTTTACTGCACCTGACTCATACAACCAGGACACTTTTACCCCCTCTCTTTCCAAAGTTTTCGGCTGTGGCATGATGTCTATTTCATAAATCAATGTATCCTTCTCAGTGTGAGCTAATTCAGGGAATTTCTCCATTTCGGGATGTTGGGATGGGATTTTCAGAGCTATTTTCTGCCCGTAATTAAACTCCACCAGGCTTTTATCCAAAATTTTTGGTACTAGCTCCAAACCTAATTTCATACCGTAAGGATGTACATTCTTCAAAGACGATTTAATCACGGTGCCATTCTTGTCCTTTAACTCATAATGAAATTTAAGCACACCTCCCTCTCCTATTTTCTCGTCTGCACCTTCTCTTAGCACCTGATACATCAAGCCCGTTGTGGTAACTAAATTGGTATCACTGATATCAGTCATAGAGCTTGTGTCTTGAATACTCAAGGTATCCGAATTTAGCTGGCCGGTATCTTTTACCTCAGTTTTTTGCGGAACGACAGATTCTTTTTTCGACTCCCCTGCATCCGGACTGCAGGCAACCAATGCTAGACCGACAATAAATAATATAATTACTCTCATGATTCGATACCTACTAATTTCAACTTATACACCAAAACCTGGTAGGGCATTACCTTATCCTCATCCCCTAACACGCCGTGAGCACGGGTATTCACCATTATAAAGACACCTTTATCACCAACGCCAAGCATTTGAACAGCCTCATGCACGCCACTTTCCATATCTTCCTTATTCACTGAAAAAATAGTCGCTCCATTCTCCTCTGAGGAATACAAATTTTTACCATCCAGTGTACTGATATCGTATTCCACTACAACGCGATCTCCTTCCTGAGGTTTGATGCTGTCATTTGTCTCGAATATGTAGTAGAAAATACCTGTTTGAGTCGAATCAATATCCCAATTCTTATTACGCAGATAGCGTTCAATATTGTTCAAATCTTCTTCATTGAACTTCTTATTGATGTCGCTCGTCAATTCCTTTAAAATCTGGTCTTCGGATTTGTTTTTTGTTATCCCAGCTTCCTGGACCTTCTCTTCCTTGTCATCACATCCCGCGACAACAATGCACAAAACCATTAATACGAATACAAACTTAGTCATGATAATATTTAACCAAATGAGGCAACAATTCTTTTACTTTTTCTATAGTGGCTTCAAGAGACACATGTGAAGCACCCCCTGCGGCATTTTTATGTCCACCACCGTTGAAATGCTCTGATGCCAGCTCGTTTACCCACCAATTGCCTTTGGAACGGAAAGACATTTTAACAATGTCCTCTGCTTCTTTCATAAAAAGCGCCATTTCAATGCCTTCCATGCTTAATGCGTAATTCACGAAACCCTCCGTATCTCCTTTCTTCACGTTAAACCTCTTTAACTCTTCCTGACTTAGAGAAAAGAATGCCAATTTGTGGTCTTCAAACACGGTCATCTTATTCAGAGTATAACCTAATAATTTAATTCGGTTAACACTGTTTGAATCGTAGATCAGTTGATGCACTTTGGCATGGTTGCAACCTGCATTGATCAATTTAGCGGCTATTAAGTGGGTACCTGCAGAACTAGAAGGAAATTTGAATGAACCGGTATCCGTAATGATTCCAGTATAAATAGCCTCAGCCTGATCGGGAGTTATGTCATCCCCGCCACCACAAGCTTCAATAAACTGAAACACCATTTCTGCAGTGGAAGATGCTGTAACATCCGAAAAAGTCACATTACAATAAGTATCGGGATCTCGATGATGATCGATCATGACCTTAAACGCACTGCTATTTTTCAAGGGATCTGTCAATAAATCCCCTACTCTTGAAGGGTGATTGAAGTCGAGCGTAAATATGAGATCAGATTCTTCCAGCTGGGATACCGATAGCGGTTTGTTTTGATCCGCTATTATGATCTTCTCTGCTCCACTTATCCACGACAAAAAATCGGGA
>JAUILH010000028.1 GCA_030433115.1 Bacteroidia bacterium
TACAAGCAAGGAAAATAATGGGCGAACAAGCTAAAAGTGAAATTAGGATAGAAGTAGGGTTGGACGAAAACAAAGTGCCACAGTCAATTAATTGGAAAGCAGATGATGCAGGGGCTAGTCAAGAAGAAGCCAAGGCTATGATGTTGTCGTTTTGGGATAAAGCTCAAGGCAACGCCATGCGAATGGATTTGTGGACTAAGGACATGTTGGTAGATGAAATGAAAATGTTTTACCACCAAACTCTGCTCACTATGGCAGACTCGTTTGAGCGTTCAACCGGTGAGTCACTCATGAGTCAGGACCTGAGAGATTTCTGTGACTATTTTGCAGAAAGAATGCAGATCAAACCTCAATAACCCGTTTTCTGATTGTTTTTGCTTGTTTGGATAAAAAATATGCGTGCATATTAAATTTTTAGTCCAAAGAAACTTATATTCACGGTAACAAATGTTGTGGTGAAAAATGGCTGAGAAGGAAGAACATATTATCCCCCCGGTAGACCGTGAATTGATCAAGTCGGAACTGACTAAGGATCGTTTTGTGGCAAATACCAACAAGGGAAATAATGAGATTTATATAGTCAATCACCAGAATTCTCCCAATGTTCTTAAGGAAATTGGTCGCCTCAGAGAGGAAGCCTTTCGTTCAGGAGGTGGAGGTACCGGAAAGTCACTCGATTTGGATTCTTACGATTTGTCCGAAAGACCTTATCAGCAATTGCTGGTTTTTAGTCCTGAAGATGAAGAAATCATTGGAGGTTATCGTTTCATTGATTGCGATACAGCCACCAATCCGGATACGGGAGATATAGAGTTGTCTACGGCCAATTATTTCAAGTTTTCTCAGAAATTTATTGATGAGTATTTACCCTATACCATTGAATTGGGGCGTTCTTGGGTTCAGCCTATGTATCAGCCCTCTGTGAATCCAAGGAAGGGTTTGTTTGCCCTGGCAAATATTTGGGACGGATTGAGTAATATCATTGATCTATATCCCAATTCTAAATACTTTTTTGGTAAGGTAACCATGTATCCTGATTATAATTCGGATGCGCGCGATTTGCTCTTGTTCTTTATGCACCATTATTTTCCGGATAAAGAGGATTTGTTAGAGCCAATTCATCCATTGGATAGTCAGCCGGATGTAGCCAGGTTGACTAGGATTTTCAAAGGTCTCGAGTTTGCCGATGGGTTCAGATTGCTACAAAGAATGATTCGTGATAAGGATGAAAGTATTCCGCCTCTTCTAAATATTTATATGAACATTTCACCAAGTATGAAAACCTTCGGCACTGCTGTCAATCCCGACTTTGGTCATGTGGAGGAAACTGGTATTTTGGTGACTATTGAAGATATTTATGAGGAGACAAGAGCGAGACACAACACCAATCGCGATCTCTAATGGTCTTCGTCATACATAGGATTTGTTTGCTCAATAAAATCCAAAATGTCTTCTCTGCCTGCCTTAGATCTCGATGAGGTCAAAAATATCTGTGGTAAATCTTCCCAGGTCTCAAGCATTTTAGCTTTGTAAGCGGCTAAATTCTCATCCAGTTCGTACGCTTTTAAATTCTCAATTTTGGTGAAGCACATGACAAAGGGAATGCCTTTTTCTCCCAGCCAGTTCATGAATTCCAAATCACTGTTCTGTGGTGGAATTCTGGAATCAAGCAGCACAAAAACACACATCAGGTCAAGTCGTTGCTCCAAAAAATGATAGATCATACCCTTGAATTTCCGACGGTCCCTTTTAGACACTTTCGCATACCCGTATCCCGGTAAGTCAACTATGTACCATGAGTCGTTAATCTTGAAATGATTGATGAGCTGTGTTTTGCCCGGAGTTCCTGAGGTCTTAGCCAGGTTGTTTCTGCCAGTCAACATGTTGATTAAGGATGACTTCCCTACGTTAGACCTGCCTATGAATGCGTATTCCGGCTGATTCAATTCGGGACACATTTTGTAGTCCGAATTACTTACAACAAATTCCGCTTGATTAATGGTCATAACCGATCCTCTTTTGAGGTGTCAAAGCTATGAATTTTCCACATAGTGACAATTTTAAGCAATATTTTGTTTAAAATATACCACTTTTTACCACTGATCTAATTTATTGAAAATAAGAGGTTTAATGATTTGTTGTAACCAATTTGTCTTTTATATAGTAAAAAGTTGTTAACATAGTGGTAACTAATGGTATAAAGTGGTAAAAAAAATCTATTTTTACATCCTTTAAGTCAAAAAGTAAATGGCAAGCCTAGTAGGAGAATATGGTTGTAAGCTGGACGCAAAAGGGCGTTTTCTGTTTCCGTCAGGACTCAGGAAGCAGTTAGATCCTTCTGCGCAAGAGGGTTTTATGATCAATCGTGGGTTTGAAAAGTGTTTGTCGTTGTATCCAATGAATGAGTGGGAGAAGGTGAGTGCTCGCCTGGAGAAGTTGAACTTGTTTAAGCCGGAAAACCGAATGTTCTATCGTCTGTTTCATAATGGCGCGCAGATGTTGTCGCTTGATAATGCGGGTAGGGTGTTGGTTCCAAAGTCGCTTTTGGAGTATGCTGGTGTGAAGAAGGAGGCTGTGTTGATAGCTTATGGTGATCGGATTGAAATCTGGGATAAGCAAGCTTACGACAAGTGGCTCGATGAGAATTCATTGGATTTTGCTGATTTGGCTGACAAGGTAATGGGAGAAGGCTCTGGATCTAATTCAGAGGGTGATGAGTGATTATCATGTCCCCGTTCTTTTACATGATGTAATTAATGGATTAGAAATTCAACCGGAAGGCTGCTATGTGGATGTGACTTATGGGGGTGGAGGTCATAGTGCTGAAATCTTATCACGTCTCAGTTCTGGAAAGTTGTATGCATTCGATCAGGATGCGGATGCAAAGGAAAATCTCAAATCGGATGATCGTCTGGTTTTTATAGCTCAGAATTTCAGGTATCTCAAGAACGCTTTGCGGATGCATGGTGCGCGTCAAGTGGATGGTGTGTTGGCTGATTTGGGTGTATCCTCTCATCAGTTTGATGTGCCGGAAAGAGGGTTTTCGTTTAGGTTTGAGGGGCCTTTGGATATGAGGATGAATGTGGGGTCTTCACTAACGGCTGCGAAAATTCTGAACGAGTACGATGAGGAGGCTTTGTTTCGTGTGTTTCGTCAGTATGGGGAGTTGAGGTCGTTGGGGCGTGTAGTGAAGGCGATTTTAAAAGCAAGATCCGAATTTGAGTTTACAACAACTGTTCAATTGGTTGAAATGTATGATCAGATTGGGATTGGTGGCGTGAAGCGAAACGGAGAATTGGCTCGCTTATTTCAGGCTTTGAGGATAGAGGTGAATGATGAGATGGCGGTATTGAGGGAGTTTTTGGAGGCGTGCGAGCAGGTGGTTAAGCCAGGAGGAAAGTTGGTGGTGATTTCTTATCACTCATTGGAGGATCGATTAGTCAAGAATTACATCAAAAAAGGAAATTTTGAAGGGAAGGAAGAGAAGGATTTTTATGGAAATCTCATCCGTCCATTCAAAGAAGTGAATCGAAAGGTGATTGTGCCCGGCGATGAAGAAATAGAAAGAAACCCAAGAGCACGTAGTGCTAAACTAAGAATAGGCGAAAAGTTGTGAATACTTTAGTTGAAGAACAAGAAAAACCCAAGAAAAGAGCTAAAAAAACAAGCTCTAAGAAAAGCTCGAATGGCACGGGTCGGTTTTTTGCGTCCCTATTGAACGGTGATTTTTTCAGTCGTGACAATCTGGTTAAGAACATCCCTTTCTTTTTCTATGTGGCTTTCTTGCTCATTTTATATATAGGCTACGGCTATTATGTTGAAAAAACGTCTTCTAATATTGCTGATCTCGAAGAGAAATCTCTAGAGTTGCGCGCCGATCAGAATAATGAAAATGCATACTATAATCAGATCAGCATGTATTCTCATATAGAGGATTCTTTGTCGGCTGCCGGTATTCTGCCATCGGTAGAGCCGCCTCAGAAAATATTTGTTTCCAAATCACAATTTAATACTCAGGAATAATGGAGAAGCGGAAAGTGGTTTGGAGAATATATGTGGTCTTTTTGGTGATGCTGGTTTGCTCGGTTGGAATAGTGGCTCGTGTGGTCGGAATTCAGAGTAATGAGGCTTATCGTGAGGTGGTTGAGAAGAAAGAGAATTTAGTCCAGGATACTATTACCCCAATTCGAGGGTCTATTTTTTCTGCGGATGGGTCTTTGTTGGTCGCTTCAGATCCGGTTTTCAACTTAAGATGGGATGCCACGGTTGTGGATAGCGACCTGTTTAATGAGGAAATTGATGAGTTGGCTGCTGGGATGTCTAAAATCTTTAAGTCTAAAACGACTGCGCAATGGAAGGCGCATTTGGTGAAGGGTAAAGAGGAGGGTAAGCGCTACTACAAAATTGCCAATAAGGTGTCTAGGAGAGATTTGCATCAGGTATTGCAGTTGCCGATATTCAAGCTGGGTCAGTATAAAGGTGGGCTTGTAAAGGAGAAAATTGATTTTCGTGGCCGTCAGTTTGCGCCCCTGGCGGACAGAACAATTGGGTATGCAAGAGTGAAGGAAGGTAAAGGTCTAACTGGTATCGTGGGGATCGAAGAGGCTTACGATAAGCAGTTGAGGGGAGAAGTAGGGGTTCGTGAAATGAAAAGACTGTCGTCAGGAAAGAAAATTCCAGTCAGTGATGAGTTTATCAAGGTTCCTAAAAATGGAATGGATGTCTATTCAACCATTGATATAAATATCCAGGATGTGGCGGAAAGCGAGTTGATGCGGCAGTTGGAAGCGCAAAATGCAGCCAACGGTTGTGCGATTCTAATGGAAGTGGAAACCGGAAAGATCATTGCTATCGCCAATCTTCAAAAAACCGGTGACGGAACATATTATGAGTCTTACAATCATGCAATTGGTACGCAAACAGAGCCGGGTTCAACGTTTAAGTTGGTGTCTTTGTTAGTGGCACTTGAAGATGGGGTGATTGATTTAGATACTGAGTATGATACGGAGGATGGAACGGTTCAGTTTTACGACCGTGTGATGAGAGATTCGAAGGTAGGAGGTTACGGTATTATTGATGTAAAAACTGGTTTTGCGCGCAGTTCAAATACTTTGTTCTCAAAGATGATTGATCAGGCTTATCATAGTAGGCCTAATAAGTTTGTTGATGGCGTTCGATCCTTGATGGGGGAAGAGAATGGGATTTCTTTGAAGGGTGAAAAAACGCCATATATCCATGGTCCTGGTGAGGAAGGTTGGTCAGGGGTGTCTTTGCCCTGGATGAGCATTGGTTATGAAACCATGTTTACGCCGCTTCAGATTTTAACGCTTTATAATGCCATTGCCAATGATGGGAAAATGGTGAAACCTCAGTTTGTCAATGAGATTCGTCAGGATGGAGAGCTGGTTGAGAGCTTTGAAGTTCAGGTGTTGCAAGAGCGTTTGTGTTCAAAATCAACCATTCGAAAAGCTAAACAGTGTTTGGAGTATGTTGTGGATTATGAGTATGGAACAGGTCGCAGTCTAAGAGCGTCAAATTATAAAATTGCTGGTAAGACAGGTACTACTCAAAAGGCTCAGGGGATTTCGGGTTACAAGTCTCAGGATAAAATTAAGTATCAGGCCTCTTTCTGTGGGTATTTTCCAGCGGATGCCCCAAGGTATTCTTGTATTGTAGTGGTAGCTGCGCCCGAAAAAGGGAAATACGGAGCGGAGGTTGCCGGGACTGTCTTTAAAGCCATTGCCGATAAAGTGTATGCCATTAGTCCGGAAGACCATGAGGCGGTCAATGATGGTGATGTGGAAGAGATGGCGGCGCCAATTACCAAATCAGGAAAGTTTGAAGACATCAAAACAGTGGCTCAGGCGGTTGGGGTCGACTATAAGATTTTAGATGAAAAAGATACCTGGGTGATGGCTGAGGCTGAGTCGGGTTATTTAGGGATTAAGAAAAAGTACGTGGGAGATAAGACCGTGCCCAACGTGAAAGGAATGGGGCTGAAAGATGCGCTGTATATCCTTGAAAATCGAGGGATGAAGGTTGAGGTGAGCGGTTCCGGGAAAGTGGTTTCTCAGTCAATTGAAGCCGGAAAACCTTTTATGAAAAATACACTGATCACATTGCAATTGAAATAATGAAGCTGTTAACCGACATATTATATGGTGTGAGTCTCCGAGAGGTGGCCGGACCAACCAATGTGGCTGTTGAATCTGTTGTCTTTGATTCAAGGCAAGTAACAAGTTACACGCTTTTCGTTGCGGTTAAAGGCACTGTGGTTGATGGTCATGAGTACATTGAACAAGCTGTTAAGTCGGGAGCCATTGCGGTGGTTTGTGAGGAAATGCCTGAGCATACCGAATCGCACGTGACTTATGTTAAGGTTGAGAATTCGGCAGAAGCACTTGGGATTTGTGCGGCAAACTACTACGACAATCCATCGGATGAACTTAAGCTGATTGGTGTTACAGGGACCAATGGAAAAACTACATGCACTACCATTTTGCATGCTTTAGCAACTAAGCTGGGGTATAAATGTGGTCTCATTTCAACGGTGGTTAACAAAATTGGTCAGGAAGAAATTCAGGCAACACATACTACGCCAGATGCTGTGGGGCTGAATAAGTTGCTTTCAGAAATGTTGGAGGCGGGTTGCGATTACTGTTTTATGGAAGTGAGTTCTCATGCTGTGGATCAACATAGAATTGCCGGAGCGAATTTCTCAGGAGCGGCTTTTACAAATCTAAGTCGGGATCATCTCGACTACCACGGTACAATTGAGAATTACATTCAGGCTAAGAAAGCTTTTTTCGACGGTTTAAAAACCGATTCGTTTGCAGTCACTAATATGGATGACCTTCACGGAGAAGTGATGGTTGAAGATACCAGGGCCAGAGTGGTGTCTTACGGTTTAAATGGTGTTGCGGACGTGAAAGGAAAAGTGCTCGAAAATCAGTTTTCAGGTTTGGTGCTGAGTGTTGATAACAACGAACTGTGGTCTAAATTGATCGGCAAATTCAACGCTTATAACTTATTGTTGGTGTACGCCATTGCAAAGGAGCTCGAATGGGATCAGCTTCAAGTGCTCACCATCATGAGCGAGATAGAATCCGTAGATGGTCGGTTCGAATACATCAAAACACCAAATAACATCACAGCTATTGTCGATTACGCGCATACACCGGATGCTCTTGAGAATGTGCTTAAAACCATCGCTGACATCAGAACAGGGAATGAGCAGGTTATTACAGTTGTGGGCTGTGGTGGAGATCGGGACAAAGGTAAGCGGCCAATGATGGCAGAGATTGCCTGTAAGATGAGTAACAAGGTTGTATTGACTTCAGATAACCCAAGGTCAGAAGATCCGGACCAGATCATTCAGGATATGATGGCGGGTGTGGATGCTGCAGAGAAACGAAAAGTGTTGTCAATTATCAATCGCAAGGAAGGTATTAGAACGGCTTGTAGTCTGGCGAATGATGGAGACATCTTATTGGTTGCCGGAAAAGGACACGAAAAATATCAAATCATAAAAGATGAGGTCTTGCCATTTGATGACATGGCTGTGTTAAGTGAAACCCTAAAAATGATGGAGAAATAATGTTATATCATTTATTCGATTACATAGAACGATATTATGATGTGCCAGGGGCTGGTCTCTTCCAGTATATTTCCTTCCGTGCATCTATGGCAATCATTGCTTCTTTGATCATTTCCATGATTTTTGGGAAGCGCATCATTCGCTTGCTACACAGGCTGCAGGTGGGTGAGACCGTGCGCGACCTAGGGCTGGAAGGTCAAAAAGAAAAGGAAGGCACGCCAACTATGGGCGGATTAATGATTTTGGCAGCCATTCTAATCCCAACACTGTTGTTCGCTCAGTTAGACAATGTCTATATCATTACCATGATTGTGAGTACAATCTGGTTGGGGACAATAGGCTTCATAGATGACTACATCAAAGTTTTCAAAAAGAACAAAAAGGGGCTGGCAGGAAAGTTCAAAGTCATTGGTCAGATTGGAATTGGTGTTTTGGTAGGGTCAGTGCTTTACTTTCATCAGGATGTGGTGATGATGGAGCCTACCAATATTTCCGAAGAACAAATAGAAGAAATTGAATTGACTGATGGTGAAGAGGCAGCATTGGAGGCGCAATGGAAAGAAACCAAGTCATTGAAAACGACCATTCCTTTTTTAAGCGACAACGTATTCGATTACAGGTGGATGCTGGGAGCAGGCAACGAAAAATGGGCCTGGTTGCTCTTCATTCCTCTCGTGATTTTTATTGTAACTGCGGTCTCAAATGGTGCGAATATGACTGATGGCTTGGATGGGCTCGCAACGGGAACCTCTGCCATCATAGGACTGGCACTGGCCGTTCTGGCTTATGTCTCGGGTAACTTCATGCTGGCAGACTATCTAAACGTGATGTATATCCCCGAGTCCGGAGAGCTGGTGGTCTTTATTGCGGCTTTTGTGGGAGCGTGTATCGGTTTTCTGTGGTACAATTCGTATCCGGCACAAGTGTTCATGGGAGATACAGGAAGTTTGGCATTGGGTGGCATCATCGCGGTATTTGCCATTTCTATTAGAAAAGAATTGCTCATTCCGGTACTGTGCGGGGTATTCTTAATCGAGAATTTATCAGTGATGATCCAGGTAGGTTATTTCAAACTCACAAAAAGAAAATATGGTGAAGGCAAACGGGTGTTCCTCATGGCGCCATTGCACCACCACTATCAAAAAAAGGGGATGCATGAGGCGAAAATAGTATCCAGATTCTGGATCGTAGGGATTATTCTGGCAGTCATTGCCATTGTAACGCTAAAACTACGGTAGTGGATCTGGTCGTACTCGGAGCAGGAGAGAGTGGAGTTGGTGCTGCCATATTGGCTAGCAAGAAGGGTTTGAAGGTGTGGGTGAGCGATTTCGGACAAATCGCAGAGAAGTACAAAAACGTTCTTTTAAATAACGATATAGATTTTGAGGAGGGACAACATTCCGAATCAATCATTTTATCGGCAAAAGAGGTGGTGAAGAGTCCTGGAATTCCAGACACAGTTCCTATAGTGAAAAAGTGTCTGACAAACCAAATTCCAGTGATCTCCGAAATTGAATTTGCTGTCAGATATACCAGTGCTAAACTCATTGGGATTACTGGGAGTAATGGAAAAACAACAACCGCCAAAATTGCTTATCACATCCTGAATAATGCGGGCTTTAATGTCGCGTTAGCCGGGAATGTAGGGCAAAGTTTCGCCTGGCAAGTCGCCGAAAATGATTACGACTACTACGTGCTCGAGTTGAGCAGTTTTCAACTGGATAACATGTATGAGGTCAAACTGGATATTGCCATTCTTCTCAATATCACTCCCGATCACTTGGATAGATACGACTACAAATTCGAGAATTACATCAATTCGAAAATGCGCATAGTCCAAAACCAGGATGAACACTGTCACTTCATTACATGGAGAGATGATGCCGTCATTCAGGCTGCTATCAAGCAACGGGAGATTCCTTCAAAACTATTGCTGTTCACACAAAAAGCAGAATTAGAAGAAGGAGCATGGATAAACAAACAACAACAAATAGTAATAAAAACAAACCAACAACAAAACAACCAACCAACCATGTCAGTACATGATTTAGCCTTACAAGGCAAGCACAACTTGAACAACTCTATGGCCGCTGGAATAGCAGGGCGAGTGCTTGAGATTAGAAAAGAGATCATTCGTGAGAGCCTCACGGATTTTCAGAATGTAGAACACCGCCTGGAATTTGTGGCACGCATTCATGGCATTGAGTTTATTAACGACTCAAAAGCAACCAACGTCAACTCGACCTGGTATGCACTGGAGAGTATCAATAAACCAATAGTTTGGATCGCTGGTGGAGTGGACAAAGGAAACGACTATAGTTCGGTAATGGATTTGGTCAAATCTAAAGTGCACACACTCATTTGCCTTGGGAAAGACAATGCCAAACTACATGAGACTTTCGGTGGAAAAGTGGACAACATCCTTGATGCATCTTCAGCACATGAAGCGGTTCAACTAGGGTACCAATATGCCCTTAAAGATCAGGTAGTTCTATTGTCTCCCGCGTGTGCAAGTTTCGATTTATTCGAAAACTACGAACAGAGAGGAACTGAGTTTAAACTAGCTGTTAAAGCACTTTAATCGAGCGTCATGGATAAACTGAAAATCAAAGCCGGAAATGCGTTTTTGCAGGCACGAAAAGACAATGCTTGGAACGGAATCGAGCACAGACTTGAATTGGTGACGTCCTGGAATGGAATAGATTTCATCAATGATTCAAAAGCAACTGATTTGGAATCCGTTTACTATTCACTTGAGTCTATCCAAAAACCAATTTTGTGGTTGTGCGGAAACTCAGAGGACAATGACAAATTCTGGGGCATGGAGAAGTTGATTAAGTACAAAGTGATCAGTGCTTACGGGTTTGGACCGGAAGTCAACTGGAATCCATGCATCAAAGATTGGGTAGATACTTTTGAGAATCACACCTCATTAAAAGCTGCTTTCAATCGGGCAACTAAAAATGCCAAAGCCGGATCTGTGGTTCTGCTGTCTCCGGGGAATGCAAGCTACGACTTGTATGCCAACTTCAAAGAGAGAGGAGATGCATTTAAATCAATGGTTGAGGGTTGGTGCAAATAGTACATTGAATATCAATGGTAGAATTATTTAAATATTTAAAAGGTGATCGGGCACTCTGGGTAATCGCAATCATATTTGCGTTAATCTCTATGGTGACCGTGTTTAGCTTTATTCCAAGTTTGATAGAGCAGCAAGGAGGGACTTATGTTGGTCATCTCATTAAGCATATGATCATCTTGTTGACCGGATTTTTCGTGATGTACTACATCCACCGGGTTAACTATAAATATTTCGCGCGCTTAGCCCCTATCTTGTTCTGGACTGCTGTGGTGTTGTTGGTATTAACCTTGTTGATCGGAACAAGCATCAATGGTGCTAAGCGTTGGATTCAGGTGCCCATTGTTAATCAAAGTTTCCAAACCTCAGATTTTGCAAAACTCGCCTTATTGATATATGTCGGTCGCATGTTGGTTGTTAAAAAAGACCTGTTGCATAGTTTTAAAGAAGGTGTATGGCCTATTTTGTGGCCCATTTTGCTGATTTGTGCACTCATCTTGCCACAAGATTTTTCTACCGCCGGTATGTTGTTCGGGATTTGCATGATCCTGCTGTTTATCGCCAACGTCCCCATTAAATTCCTGGGAATGATTTTTGGCGGTATTATCGTCACATTGCTCTTGATATTTGCATTGGGTAAAAGTGTACCTGGAGCCTTTCCAAGACTAGATACCTGGGTGAAAAGAATTGAGACCTTCTGGAAAGATGAGGATCAGGTCGATAAAGATGCGAAACAACAAAGAGACATTGGTTATTACGCCATTGCCAACGGTAAGTACTTAGGAACCGGGCCTGGCAAGGGAGAATACAAAAAGAGATTGTTTGCCGCCTCAGCAGATATGTATACAGCAGCATTTATTGAAGAATACGGGTTGCCGGGTGTGTGCATGCTCATCGGTTTGTTTCTAACCCTGCTTTTCCGGTCGCTCAGGATCGCGGCCAAATGCGAAAAGAATTTTGGGACCTATATCTGTATAGGCATTGGCATTGCGCTCATGTTTCAGGCACTCATTAATATGGCAGTGCCAACTGGCCTGGTACCCATGACCGGACAAAATATGCCGCTTCTCGGTCTGGGAGGAACCTCCATTTGGTTTACATGTATCTCTCTCGGCGTGATTCTATCCGTTAGCAGAGAGGTGTATCCCGAAAGAGAAGAAGAAACGAACAATGAAGTCAAGTCAAATGATAACCTAAAAGAAGAAAAGTATGTCGTTACGTAGAGTCGTCATTAGTGGTGGAGGAACTGGCGGACATATTTTTCCGGCCATCGCCATTGCCAACGAGATTAAAGCACAACATCCGGATTGTGAGTTCCTATTCATTGGAGCCAATGGTAAAATGGAGATGGAGAAAGTGCCACAGGCTGGTTATAACATTGTGGGCTTGGATGTGGCAGGATTGAAAAGGTCCTTGTCGCCTAAGAATATCATGATACTTATCAAATTCCTGAGAAGCTCATCCAAGGCAAAAAAAATCATCAAGAAATTTAATCCGGATGTGGCTATTGGAGTGGGGGGGTATGCGAGTGCACCAACTTTGAAGGCAGCCGCTAAATTGGGGATCACAACCATTGTTCAGGAGCAAAACTCCTTTGCTGGCTTAACCAATAAAATGTTGGGAAAAAACGCCAAAAAAGTATGTGTAGCCTACGAAGGTATGGAGCGTTTCTTTGATAAAAGCAAAATCGAAATTACTGGGAACCCCGTCCGTTCAAATGTGGTGCAAATTGAAGGCAAGCGTGATCAGGCAATCAACCACTTTAATCTGGATCCGAGTAAAAAAACACTGCTCATTTTGGGAGGAAGTTTGGGTGCCAGAACCATCAATCAAAGTGTTCAAAAAGAAATTGATAATTGGGGTGCTGCCAATATTCAAATCTTGTGGCAGTGCGGAAAGTTCTATGCAGACGATTTACAGGCTTTCATGAAAGCCAACCCTAAAGCGCATGTGAAGCTACATCCATTTATCATGGAAATGGATTTGGCCTATGCTGCTGCTGATGTAATTGTTTCAAGAGCTGGTGCCATCTCGGTTTCTGAGATTTGTATCGTTGGAAAACCAGCCATCTTTGTGCCCAGTCCTAATGTGGCAGAGGATCATCAGACAAAAAATGCCTTAGCGTTGGTTAAAAATGAAGCGGCCATTATGGTGACTGACGCGGAGGCGCCAAGCAAATTGGGTACCACAGTTATAGAACTATTGAACAACTCCGATAAGTGTGCTCAACTGAGTCAAAAAATCAGCGAAATGGGAAAACCCAATGCAACAAAAGACATTGTTAAAATAATTGAAGTCAGTGCCTCTTGAAGCCTTTAGCGACATATCAAACCATTTATTTCATCGGTGTGGGTGGAATAGGTATGAGTGCTTTGGCAAGATATTTTAATGCCATTGGTAAACAGGTTTTGGGTTATGATAAAACCGAAACTCCTTTAACAAGAAGTTTGTCTAACGAAGGTGTGTCTGTGCACTACAATGATGATCCAAGCCGCCTGGAAGCTTTTAGTCCTCAATCTACTTTGGTGGTTATCACGCCAGCGATTCCAAGGGATAACCAGGAGTTAAAATTGGCGTATGAAAAATACGATTGTCTGAAGAGAGCTGAAGTATTAGGACTTATTAGCCAGGATAAAACAACTATTGCGGTAGCGGGAACTCACGGTAAGACTACCACCTCTGCCATGATTGCGCATTTATTTGCCTCAGCATCAAAGTCAGTGACGGCATTTTTGGGTGGGATTTCTACCAATTTTAATTCCAATCTGGTTTTAACCGATTCAGATAAAGTGGTAGTGGAGGCAGACGAATTTGATCGGTCTTTCTTAAGGCTGTCACCCAATACAGCTATTGTGACTTCCATGGATGCGGATCATTTAGACATTTATTCCAATGCGGAAACTATTCAGGATGCCTTTATGGAGTTTATGGCACTTGTACCGGAGTGCGGCCATTTGATCTTGAGAGAAGGCTTGCCTCAGCCTGAGAATGTAATTGTTCATACATACGGATTGGATGCCAATGCAGATTTGTATGCCAGCAACATTCGCATAGAAAATGGGCAATATGTATTCGATCTTGATGGGAGCGTGGAGGAAGCAAATATTGTAATGGGAATGCCTGGAATTCACAATGTCGAAAATGCCCTGGCGGCTTGTTTGGCTTGCTTGCATAACGGCATGACCATGAATGAAATAAAGGAAGGGTTACGAACATTCGCTGGTGTAAAACGCAGATTTGAGTACTGCATAAGAAAAGAAAATCTGGTGTACATTGACGATTATGCGCACCATCCAACCGAGTTGGAGCGCTGTATTACGTCTGTAAGACAGTTGTATCCTGGTAAAAAAGTGACTGGAATTTTTCAGCCACACTTATATTCCAGGACGCGCGATTTTGCTGACGGATTCGCTGAAAGTCTTGGGCTTTTGGACGAATTGTTTTTGCTGGATATTTATCCTGCCAGAGAGTTGCCAATTAGTGGAGTAGACAGTGCCTGGTTATTAGATAAGGTGCATTTAGATCAGAAGGAATTGCTCTCAAAAGAGGATGCAGTGAATAGAATTAAAATGACTGAGCCTGAAGTTTTATTGACTTTGGGCGCGGGTGATATAGATAAACTGGTGCAACCATTAACGGAAGCATTACAATGAATAAGAAGGTTCTAAATATCGTCTCCTGGTCGCTTTTCGCGATTGGTGTGTTGTTTCTCATGAGTTTCGTCTCCGGTAAGAGAAATGATATCGACTTGAGCGATGGTAGCCTTGAAATCAAGATTCTTCATAGTGATGACAATGCTTTTTTGACCCCTGATATCATTAAGAAGCAAGTGGCTGTTAAACTGAATTACCAGATAGATTCTGCAAAGTTGTCCGAGATCAATATTGCACAGCTAGAAAACACAATCAAAGACATTGAAGAGGTGAAATCTGTTCAGGTATACAAATCGGTGGATGGAAAACTCATCTGTGATGTAATTGAGCGTGTGCCCATAATCAGAGTCATTCATGAAAATGGCATGAGTAATTACATTGATGAAAGTGGAGAATACATGAATCTCTCAGCTCAACATGCAGCGCACGTACCCATTGTCACCGGTCATATCAATGAAAGTGAATTCAGAGAATCTGTTCGGGAGATTCCAATCGATACGAATTTGATGTTCTCCGACATCTATACTTTAGGGAATTTCATTCACTCAAGTGAATTTTGGAACGCCCAAATTCAGGAAATTTATGTCAATGAAGACAAAGAGTTTGAATTGATCCCTTTGGTGGGCAATCACAGAATCATATTTGGCAGTGTGCGCCATATGGAAAGAAAATTTAAAAAATTGGAAATCTTCTATCAGGAAGGTCTTAATAATACTGGATGGAATGAATATGATACCATCAACGTAAAATATAAAAATCAAATTGTCTGTTCTTAAAATTATAAACTTATGTCGTCAGAAATTGTCGTAGGACTCGATATCGGAACCACAAAAATTGCATGTATCGTTGGAAGAAAAAATGAGCATGGTAAGGTAGAAATTATTGGTATGGGTAAAGCCGAAAGTGCCGGGGTATCCAGAGGTGTGGTTGCCAATATTGTAAACACAGTTGAATCGATCAAACAAGCCGTTGAGTTGGCCAAACAATCGGTCGCTCAAAATCACAAAGGCTCCGAATTAGATGTGAAGGTGGTCAATGTTGGTATCGCCGGTCAGCACATCAAAAGTTTGCAACACAGAGGTCTACTAACCAGAGATGACATTGATATTGAGATTTCTCAAACAGATATCGATCGCATCATTGATGATATGTATAAGTTGGTGATGTTGCCGGGTGAAGAAATTATTGATGTCTTACCACAAGAATATATTCTGGACAATGAGCAAGGCATTAAAGATCCAATTGGCATGTCAGGCATTCGTCTGGAAGCAGATTTCCATGTAATCACTGGTCAGGTGGCAGCCATAAGAAACATCCAAAAATGTGTTGAGAAATCCGGTTTGATGATAGACGATTTGATTTTAGAACCGATGGCATCATCAGAATCCGTGTTGAGTGAGGAAGAGAAAGAAGCTGGTGTTGTATTGGTCGACATAGGAGGTGGTACAACCGATATTGCCATTTTCCAGGACGGAATCATCAGACATACCGCTGTCATTCCTTTTGGTGGTAATGTGATCACAGACGATATTAGAATGGGATGCACAATCATGAAAAAGCAGGCAGAGAAGTTGAAAGTGAAGTTCGGGTCTGCACTGGCAAGTGAGAATCAAGCCAACGAGATTGTTTGTATTCCAGGTATCAAAGGGCGCGACCCGAAAGAAATTTCGGTGAGAAACCTGTCTAACATCATTCAGGCAAGAATGAGCGAGATCATTGATCATGTGTATTATGAAATTAAAAATTCTGGATACGAGAAGAAATTGATTGCCGGAATTGTCGTCACAGGAGGTGGTTCTCAACTCAGACATATTGCACAACTATTTGAATATGTGACCGGAATGGACGCGAGAATTGGTTACCCAACAGAGCATTTGGCACCAAGTCCAGCCGTAAGCAATATCACCAGTCCAATGTACGCCACAGGTGTTGGTTTGGTAATTCAAGGATTTAACAAGTTTAATAAGACCAGCAAGATCAGTCAAGAGCAGGTTAAAGGACATTCTAAAGGACAAAATAAAGGTCTGTTAGAGAAGTTCTTTTCTCGCGGAAGAGCATGGTTTGAAGAAGATGTGGAATAAGGGCTATTAACAAAATGGCTTGGATAACTAGATATTTATTGCAATAAAGGGACTACAAAACCCACTAATTTTACGCATTATGAGGTTCAATTTACCAACAGACAAATCTTCAATCATCAAAGTTATTGGTGTTGGAGGCGGAGGCGGAAACGCAGTCAATCACATGTTTAACCTTGGAATCAAAGGCGTTGATTTCATCGTGTGCAATACAGACCATCAGGCGCTGGATACAAGTCCTGTGCCTATCAAGATTCAATTAGGGTCTAGCCTAACTGAAGGTCGTGGTGCTGGTTCTATTCCAGAAATTGGGAAGAATGCGGCTATCGAGAACATTGATGACATCAGAGATTTCTTGTCGGAGAATACCAAAATGGTGTTTGTAACAGCCGGAATGGGTGGAGGAACAGGAACAGGCGCCGCTCCGGTAATTGCTAAAGTGGCCAAAGAATTGGGTATTTTGACTGTTGGAATTGTGACCATGCCATTCTCTTTCGAAGGTAGAAAAAGAAAAGAGCAGGCTGCAAGAGGTCTTGAAGAAATGAGACAAAGTGTTGATACACTTTTGGTGATCAACAACGATCGTTTGAGAGAAATGTACGGAAACTTGTCGCTTCAAACGGCATTCGGACATGCAGATGATGTTTTGACCACTGCTGCCAAAGGAATTGCTGAAGTGATTTCTGTAACAGGTGCTATCAATGTGGATTTCAATGATGTGAATACCGTCATGAAAGACAGTGGTGTGGCCATTATGGGACAAGCTTATTCCGAAGGAGAAGATAGAGCAATCAAAGCCGTTCAAACAGCATTGGCATCTCCACTATTGAATGACAACGATATTTCCGGTGCTAAGTATGTATTACTGAACATCACATATGGAGACAAGGAAGTGTTGATGGATGAGATTTCAGACATTACTGATTACATTCAGGATGAAGCAGGGTCTACTGCAGATGTAATTTGGGGACATGGTTATGATGAGTCTCTTGGAGATAAGTTGAGTGTGACCATCATTGCAACTGGATTTAACTCTACACCTGATGCTGGATTCGAAAAGAAAGAACCAGAGCAAAAGAAATACAACCTGGAAACGGATAAGCCAAAGGCTGAAGAGATTCAGAAGCCTGTTCAGAGCCCGGTTGACCATTCTCTAGAGTACAAGCAATTGGATGAAGCAGAAGCCGAAGAAGAACCATTTTTGAAGACTGTTGAACCAACTCCGGAAGAGCCAACAAGAACTAATTTGGATTTTGAAGTGAAGTCTCCTTTTGAGACCGACAGTTATCAGGAACCTAGAACCTCTGCTGAAGCTGCAGGCGACACACAAAAAGAGGAAACTACTTCATGGAATGAACAGTCAGTGAGTAATGACACCAACAACTTTGGAAAGCTAATGAACGACGAAACCCCTGAGGTAAGAAAGTTTAGTTTGGATGATGATTACCAACCGGAGAATACATCTGAAGCAACACCTGAAGCATCCTGGGAACAAGCAACTCCAAAAGCTGAGGAGCCACCTATGTGGACCGCTCAGAAAAAGGAAGTGGATGAACAAGCTCAATGGGAACAGCAAAAATTGGCTGAAGAGCGTATGAAGCGTATTAAGGACCTGAGTTCAAAATTAAAGACACCTGGTGGAATTTCTGCTTTGGAAAACGAACCGGCCTACAAAAGGCGTGAAGTGAATTTGGAAGATGTACCACACTCATCTGAGAGCAACGTATCTAAATTCACTTTGAGTGAAGATGAAACTGAGGACGGAGAAAAAAGAACAGGATTAAGAGAAAACAATTCTTTCCTGCACGATAACGTAGATTAGAAGAACATAAGAACTATGAAAAATCCTGCTCTGATAAGTCAGAGCAGGATTTTTTTGTTAAATCATTTCCTATCAACACTAACCACAATCCCAATGACAACCCTACTCACTATTCCTACCGCTACTCAGAGCACAGCGAAAGAGTCTGCTTCTCTATAACTTCAACCATCTGAGAACTTCATTCACGTTCCTTCTAACCGCAACCATACTCTTTCGTCGTTCCTCCTCTGAGAACGGTTGCTGGCATTCTGCTGGTCAATGTCATTTGCTCTCAGTACTCACCACAATCCCAATGGTAATCCCCAATATCCTCTCTACCGTTACTCAGAGCACAGCGAAAGAGTCTGCTCCTCGATAACTCACCCCACAAGTGAAATCTGGCAGTACGTAAATACCGTACGATCTGATGCCTGACCTTAGCATCATGGAAAGGGGAGGACACGTCTACATGATGACCAATCGCACACATTCAACACTCTATGTAGGAGTAACCTCCAATCTTGTTCAAAGAACTTATCGTCACAAGACAAAGTACTACCCGAATTCATTCAGCGCACGATATAATCTTAATAAACTAGTCTACTTTGAGCCATTTTCTTGCATAGTTGAGGCCATAGCTAGAGATAAAGCGCTTAAAGGAACCAACCGAATGAAAAAAGAAAAGTTAATATCAATTTTCAATCCACTATGGAAAGACTTGAGTGCTGATTGGTATGATGATATACACTTGTAATTTCTTTTTATGCCAATTTTGACTAGCTTTTTTTGACTTTCTAACCCACAACCAGACTCTTTCGTCGTCCTTCCTCTGAGAACGGTTGCTGCTATCCATTCGAAATGAATCGATTGAAAAACAGAAGCAACTAATCGATCAATATTTCAATGATTGGAAAGGTGGCTTTGAGCAATTGGATGATGTTTGTGTGATAGGTGTTCGTGTGTAGGACCTTCGCTCAAAGCTTTGAAGTGATATTTGCAAGATTAATGATGATGTGCTTTGTGTTGCGGTAGAATAACTAACTTTGCGACATGAGCTTAACAGATCAAATCAATCAGGATATTAAAGACGCCATGCGTGCGAAAGAAGCGGGCAAGTTAAACGCACTCAGAGCGATTAAATCAGCGTTGTTGTTGGAAGCCACTAGTGGCAATGGAGACATTACTGAAGAGAAGGAAGTTGCCATTCTTCAAAAACTCTACAAGCAGAGAATAGATGCCGCCAAAATCTTCATTGAACAAAATAGGGAAGACCTGGCGACCGATGAGCAAACCCAGGCTGACGTGATCAAAACCTACTTGCCGGAAATGATGAGTGAGGATGCAGTAAGAGAAGTCGTTGCAGCCACAATTTCACAGCTTGGCGCTACCGGACCAGCAGACATGGGTAAAGTAATGGGACCAACTATGGGTAAACTCAAAGGGAAAGCAGAAGGTGCCCTGATTTCTAAAGTTGTTAAAGAGGAATTGGGCAAGTTGTAATGCCATCCATTGAAGCCACTTTTTTTGTTTAAGAACTCTCTAGCTTATTGTATGCTGAAGGTCGCCATAATCTGGTAGCGCAATTTAATGGTGTGCGTATTGTCCACCTCAGCATTGCCACTCGAACTTGGTGTGTAACTCACTACACTGTTGCTTACTACATTTGAGTTAAAGTTGTTTCTGCCCGAATGGTACCAGTAAGGATATACATTATTACTGCCGTCCTGATTGTTGATTTCCTCTATGCTCACAATCTTTCCCAGGTCTTCGTCAATACTTTCCAATAAATAGTCAGCTTTCCTTTTGGCAGCTTTAATGGCTTCAATTTTAACTTCTTCTCTCAATGTCTGCATTCTTGAATTGTTGGTGCTGTGTACACGCACATTTTCTACCCAGTTTTTATTGAGAGATTGAACAAGGGCAAGGAAATCTGTGTCACCATGTAGTTTGACATAAAATTGTTTCCTAAGTATCGGACGATTTCTATAGGACCACCAATAATACCAATACCAATTGTTGTTGGCATGGTTGAAATTTACCTCATCCTTTGGGATGTTATGTTCTTCTAGAATTTTGTAGAGAGTTTCTTCAGATTTTTTTAATTGACTTTCGGAGTTCTCATGAATCGAAATCTCCAATTCAACTTCATCTGGTTGCACATTCATTTCTGCACTACCGGTTACTTGAATGGTTCGTGGAGTTGTTTCGTTGGTGATAGGTTTGTCTGCGGTTTGCTTAGTTTCAGTTCTACTCGTAAAACTGTATACACCAAAGATCAAGATGAGTAATAGAGCTGCTGAGCCCAGTGTTTCGTTTATTTTCATGAGATTAACTTTTTTGATTTAAGCTAATCTCCTACATATCTCTCGTGATAACCAACCAGAGTTGGTCAACTGGCAGTTTGAGGTGGTGAAACACTTTAGCCAATAACAATCTAATGCTGTACGATAAACTTTTTGCTTGTTCTAATGCCTTCTCCCAATAAAGTATAGAAATATACTCCCGTAGGATATTTATCGGTAGAAATGAGTACATTGTTTGTCGTTGGTCGTACAATTTCGATTTGCTCTCCCAAAGCATTATAAACGCTTAGTTGAAGGGTGTTGGGATTCAAGTCAGACTCAAATTCTACGGTCAATTGCTCGTTTGCAGGATTAGGATAATGAGCACTATTCAGTTCAATGTTTTCTCCAACAGAAGTAAATCCAATATTGTAGCAAATGTCTACATAAGTTGAATCGTTGGTATTGTCACCATCGTAGGCCACATACCTGTAACAACTTGTTCCAACAAAACCTTCCGGTAAATGATGCGCTTCAAATGGGTTGGTAGACGTTTGTCCCGCCATGACACTTACAGCATGGTTCACATCTTGAGGTGACCCGGGGACCGGAAATACCGGAAAGTTCCCTGCAGTATCCGTACCGTAACAAACATACCAACAAAAATAGTTAAGCGTGTTGGCTTGAACACTGGTCTCATACCGCTTAATCTTAATGTCCATATCGGTTGCAGAAGTATTGGTAACGGTAAAAGCAGCTTTGATATCATTGTCCATATGTCCACCGGAAACATTGACAGTAGTGTTACTTACGTCATTACCAGTTGGTGTGTAGGTAATTTGAATGTTTTGAGCATTTATAAAGCCGAAACTCGCTGTCAATAATAGGGTTGTCATCAAATACTTCATTGTGTTTATGTTTTGTGAGAGACTAATTTACTTCAAAAAAATGCGCTCCAGCAAACCAAGGCAAGCAATATCTTGGACTTCTATTTCTGCCAAAGCACTTATAAACTGTCGATTTTTTTCAAGATATCCTGAGCTTCAGAAATCTTTTGGTCGCTCTTTTTTCTGTCAGTTTTTGATAAAGTATGCGCTTCTTTCATGAGTTGCTCGTAGGCTTCATAAAGCTTGTCTTTTTCGGACTTTTTCTTAAATAATCCAAACATATCATAGGGCTTTCCCAATGACAACAAAAAGAGTGCACAGAATGTTTAGAAATCGATTAACATTCCAGCTTAAAACCAACCCCATGAACATTTGTAATCTTAACCGTTTCATCTTGTTTCAAATACTTCCTCAGTTTGGTTATAAAGACATCTAAGCTTCTGCCCAGGTAGTAACTATCGTCTCCCCACACCATATTCAGTACCAATTCTCTCTGGATGACCTGATTTTTATGTTGACAAAGCAGTTTCAGAATTTCCGCTTCTTTTTTGGTCAATTTTTGCTCATAGTCTTTGCCCAGTAGTTTGAAATTGGCATAATCAAAGGTGAGGGTGCCCAAATCATATTCATTTTGACTTCCAACGCTCGATTTACCAGTTCTTTTTAAAAGCGCTTCAACTCTCAGTAAAAATTCTTCAGTACTAAAAGGTTTGGTCAAATAGTCATCTCCCCCGCTTTTAAATCCTTGAATTCTATCCTCAGTCATGGATTTGGCTGTTAGGAAGAAAATGGGAATGTCTTGATTGATCAAACGGATGTCCTCAGCCAAACTAAATCCATCTTTCTCGGGCATCATCACGTCAAATACGCATAGATCATACGCTTTTTCATTAAAGGCTTTTAAGCCATCTTTTCCATTGCTTTCCAGATGAACGTGGTAGCCGTTCATCTTTAAGCTGTCCTGAATCACAAATCCCAGATTTGTGTCGTCTTCAACCAGTAGTATAGATGCTTTGCTCATGTTATTGCTTGTTAGGTAATTGAATGATGAAACAGCTTCCCTTGCCAAATGTACTGTCAACGGTAATAGTGCCTTGATGTTTTTCGATCAACTCTTTTACATAATATAGCCCCAAACCAAATCCTTTTACGTTGTGGATGTTGCCAGTGGGAACCCGATAGAACTGATCAAATATTAAAGACAAGTGTTCTTTTTTGATACCAATGCCATTGTCTTCAATGCGGATATAAATATTGGGGCCCTTATTGCTGGTGCTGACATTAATTTTCGGGGCTTCAGAAGTATATTTAATCGCGTTGTCAATTAGATTCGAGATGATGTTATTGATGTGAACTGGATCACCACTGATTGCGTCATTAGTCGCTTTTAAGTCCAGGTTTAATTGACCCGATTTT
Source organism: Bacteroidia bacterium (assembly GCA_030433115.1). Lineage (GTDB taxonomy): Bacteria > Bacteroidota > Bacteroidia > Flavobacteriales_D > JAUILH01 > JAUILH01. The sequence goes on from JAUILH010000028.1 coordinate 22,794, forward strand.
TGTTCTAAACGGAGTTGTACACTTCTGGAGATATTTTGGATGAGTCCATGAAGTTGAAGCGTGCTCATCTTTAAGTTCAGTTCGCCTTTGTCCAGTTTCGCCAATTGAAGAACCCGTTCAACTTGATTTTTCAATCTTGAATTCTCATCATAAATGATTTTCGCATAGCGGTTGATTCTTTCAGGGTCGCCGGCAATGTCATCTCTCAGCAATACTTCACTTGATAATGAAATGGTTGAAATAGGTGTTTTCAATTCATGTGTCATATTGTTGATGAAATCAGTCTTGACCTCTGATAGACGTTTTTGTTTGAGAATAATCCAGATGGCATAAGCTATGAACGAGAGAATAATTAATGTGGCTAAACTCACAAGAATCCAAGGATTAATGTTGCTTTGCAATGGTTCATTGTCAATCTCTTCTTGAATGGTGTTTTCCTTGTCTGGGAACGTAACACTGAAATAATGTCCGTCTGTATTCCATTTAATTTGGGGAGCAGAATTGATCTCATCCGTAGAAGTTTCGCTCGATTCAACTGTAATCAAATTAGAATAAACAATGGAATCGGTGAAGCAATCATAAATGCCGTAGCGGTAATGTTCTGCTATTTGACTCCTGTCGAACTCCCTTGCCAATAAACTTTCTAGCAGGTAAGGATGAAGTGTGTCGTTGATGCGCACTACAAAATAATTCGGTCTCAATTGCTCTACTGCCTTATATAGTTCTGCGGGATCATTGTTGATGGTCAGAATTTCCTGAGCGACATTGGCCAGGGCTGTTTTTACCTTGTCGTTAAACTCTAGTTTGTTCAAAGAATCTTGCTTGATTTGTCTTTGAAGATCCCTTTCCTGTCTTGCCAATTCCCGTTTTTCAACCTCAATGGCCTTGTCTACCCAGTACAATTGCGTGGCAATAATTCCCACAATGGCAATAATGGCTAGAACAATGATGCGTTGAATGGTGGCAGTTTTCACGGAAATAAATATAGATATTCCAGATCGTTTGGATGCATTTTTAACAAGCGATTAACAAAGGGAGATAAAAAATGAGAGTGTGTGCAACCTATTCGCTGAAAGCTTCATCACGGAAATAGATCGAAAACACAAAATTGACAAAAATGAAAAAATTATTAGTTGGATTAATGGTGGTTGCAGTAGCTGGAATGACCGTAACTAGTTGTAAAAAGTACGATGAAGGACCAGGCTTTAGCTTGAAAACCAAGAAAGGAAGAATTGCCGGAGAGTGGCAAGTAGATAAGTACATCACTTCTGGTGGAACAGAGACTCAAGACAATGCCAATACGGTAATCACTTATGAGAAAGATGGAACTTATAAGTACTCAAATGATGGTGGTAGCTTTACTGGTACCTGGAAATTTGATGATAAGAAAGAAAAGATTATCACTGAGTTTTCTTACCAGTTTGGAGGGTCTACAATTGTATCTCAGGATACTACAACTATCTTGAGACTGACAAATAAGGAGTTCTGGACCGTTGATGAAGATAACGACAAAGTTTATTTGAAGGCTAAAGAATAATAGCTTTCCTACTGAATTTTAAAAGCCGTTCCGATTAATTGGAACGGCTTTTTTTGTGCCTTGATGGAATATTTTATTCAAATTCAAAATAAACTGGTTGCCTCATTCTGCAGTCAATTGGTTGTTTTTGGCAATCCGTTGCCGGGACCCAACAGTGTTTTAGGCTTTTAAACGCATTTAAAGCTTCTTCATCACAACCTCCTCCAATGCCCTTAAGTACTTTTAGATCTCTCATATGACCGGTTGAATCCACAGTAAACTCGATGAAAACTCTACCATGAATGCATGCGGTTTGTGCCATTTTAGGATAAGTGATGTATGAATATAGTTCCAGATATAAAGCTTCCATTCCACCGGGATATTCTGGGAAACTGGTGCACTCTTCCGGTCCGCCGCCAAGCGAATTGTTCTTGATAGTTGGTGGCACTTCAATCCGGGGCAAACTATCCACGTTTATCTGACAAAAAACCATCACAGGAAGACACGTTAATATTGTCAAAAGCGCGCTCATTCGTAGTCAATATTAATGGGTAGTTTAAATCGTTGTGGAACTTTTTTATCGCCTTGTTGAGCAGGGCCCCATGCAGGCATGGCTTGAATCGCCTCTAGTATTGAAGGCGTAACCAAATTGTATTGATCTCTTAAAATTTCAGCATCTTTAGCCACGCCTAGTGTATCTACAATAAAAAAGACATATACTTTTGATGGATAATCTGAAATTGACAGGCTGTCGCGTGGGCTTGCTTTGACGTAGCGGAAAAAGTGTTGATACATGGCTTGCATCCCACCTGGAAACTCAGCCTCTTGCTGCGGGAAATCATAAACTTTAGATTCAGAGTTTTGAGAGTAGCTTTGTAAGGTAGAGCAAATTAAGATGACTATAAGGCAATGTCTAATCATTGAGCGTGAATTTAACTGGTAACCTAAATCTTTGCTTCACTTTTTCACCATTACACTCTGCCGGAATAAACTGTTTGAGTTGTTTAACTGCGACTATGGCTGCCTCATCACATCCAAAACCTATTCCTTTCAAGACTGTGATATTTGAAATCGTACCTGTGGTGTTGATCACAAATTCGAGATAAACACGTCCTTCAACTCCCGATTTAATGGCGGAGTCTGGATAAACCAGGGCTTCAGATAAATCTTTCTTTAATGAGTCTGTTCCACCAGGATATTGAGCTTCAGGATCGCATTGATAAGACGCCATGATGTTTGGCTGTTTCTCCACTTCCGGAACTTGGGTGTAGCATGTAAAAGCACCGAAAAACAAAGTGATGATGAGTATTTTCATGCTTATTGAAGTTTAAATATGATGGGTAATCTAATGAGTTGTCTTACAGGCTTCTTTTTGTTTTCAGCCGGAATCCATGTCTTTAATTTTTTTACGGCATTTATAGCACTTTCATCACAGCCGAATCCAATTCCACGTATGACTTTAATCTGAGAAAGGCTGCCGTCTTTCTCAACTACAAATGAGACATATACTTTACCCTGAATATTATTATTTTTGGCAGAATCCGGATAGACAATATTTTTTTTGAGGTCTTTCATTAAGGCTTCATTGCCTCCGGGGTATGTGGCCTCTTTTTCCGGGAAATCTAGAATTTCATTTTTAACTTTTGGTTGAGGTGGTGGTTGAGGTGGCTCTGGGATGGTCTGAGCGACACCGAGTAATGGAAATAGTAGAAGTGCGATGAGAATATATTTCATGGTGCAATTGTTTAAAGATAAATTAATCCATTTTGAATGAGACGGGTATGCGTATGAGTTGTTTGACCTTTTTTCCATTTATTTCACCTGGAATCCATGGTTTGGATTTTTTGATGGCATCAATGGCTGCATTATTGTAGGCATCATTCAGTCCTTTCAGGATTTTGAAATCACTTAATTTATCATCGGTGTTCACTACGAATTCAACAAATACTTTCCCTTCAATACAACCATAAGATGTTGGGTAGTTTAGATTTGATGCTAGTTCCTTGAAAAAGAGTTCCATGCCACCAGGGTATTCTGCACTTTTTTCGCAGAAATCATAGACTTTGTCCTGAGTATATTTTCCGGTTGTATCCGGAATCAGAGGAACACTATCCAGGTCCAGTTCAATAAGATCTTCAGCAGGAGACTCTTTCGCAACACACGGATAGGTGCAGTCGGGAGTAGGTGCCATAGGAGGAATGTCTTGCCCCGTGGAAATAAATTGAATCATTAGAAGCAGTGCTAAAATTGATTTCATGAGCATATCATGGTTTTGGTTTGATTGATATGGCACAAAAATTATTCCCGAATTACCAATTATGATAACTTGCCATTTTCATTTACAGAAAGGTCAGTGTTAATGAGTGAAAACCCAGACCAGTCGATTATAAAAAACTACCTATGATACCAACGAGCGGAAAACCAGCAACCAGACTCCTTCGCGTGCTCTGAGTGACGGTTGCTGGACAAGTGACAAAAGAGTCTGGTTGTGGCGAGGGAAGACGTTTTTTTAGACACTTATAATAACAATGAGATGCACATCCCACTCTCGCACAAGTAAATTCCCCCAATCATGTGATCAGGGGAATGTATTGCTGTTAGAAATGCCATACGTCATGTTCGAATCTGAAGATATCCGCTTTGATTTCATCTGATTTCAAAAGGGCATCTACACCTACTTTATGATCATTAACATCTCTATCGAAAACATTGGTCTCTTTGTCAATGTAACTTTGGAACTTTCTTTTCCAGAATAAATCGTCAAAAGATAGTCTTCTGGCATCATTCTTCTCGTTATAGGTGAAATGGTTTTGAAGCAGGTACCTTGCCTCCGGAAAATAGATCCAAAACAACTCTCTTTTAACTGTTGGGGTAAAAGTTAGTCCAATTGGGTCGTACTTCATTTCGTAAGCTACAGGTGCAATGGCAATGATTCTCACATCTAAAACTGATCTTTGTTTGTCGAAAAACCACTCTTCCTTAATGCGGTATTCTAAGATGTCTTCAGATTTGATCTCTTGTGTCATGTATGCATCATAAGTATTCGGGTTGCCAAATACGTCTAAATCTTCCGGTTTGTATTCTGGTCGTCCAAATTCATTGACACGAATGGGAGCGGCTACTGAATCGTACCTCCCCCTGAAGCTAAGCCTTTCTGCTATTTGGGTCTCATATTCTTTTTGTGACAGTTGAGATCTGAGAATAGGATACCTGAGTTGATCACCATCAAATATGTTCATGGTCATTGCCTTGTCTTTGTCGTATGGTTTATAACAAACAATGTTGTTGTGTTGGATTCCACACTTTAAGACGTCCCATAAGCTCAACCGATCAGACATTGGTTGAAGTGGATAGTAAAGCGGATGATTCATTTTTTCTCTTAAATCTATCGTCCGCCAAACGCGCTTACTCCAAACGTAATCTCCTTCTCTCAAATTGGTATATGGAACCACTTTCTTAGTGGGAATGTGTGTTTGCAGAACCACACCATTGATAACTCCGCCGGGAGCTCCTTCAGGTACATTTAGTGGACCACATTGTGCAAATCCGACATTTGTACAAAGGATAAAAGCCAACTTTAAACCAATTTTAATCATATCATCGTAGTTTATTAGATTATAATCCAGGACAGAAACTACCCTGGATTGTGTATGTGTTAATTACTACTTGATGTCTTGAGTTGAGAAAAGTAACTCGTTGTTTTGAAAATAAATTAGACACAAAAAAAGGGTGTCACAAAGTGACACCCTTCCAAACGTTTAATTAGATGATTTTACATCATACCTGGCATGCCTCCGCCCATTCCGGCTGGCATGGCAGGAGCACTGTCCTCTTCTGGCTCGTCTGCAATGACACATTCAGTTGTCAATAACATAGACGCAATGGAAGCGGCATTTTCAAGGGCAATTCTGCTCACTTTAGTTGGATCAATGACACCAGCATCAAACAAGTTTTCAAACACTTCTGTTCTGGCATTGTATCCGTAATCTTTATCGCCTTCTTTCACTTTTTGTACAATAACTGCACCTTCTCCACCAGCGTTAAAGATGATTTGTCTCAATGGCTCTTCAATGGCTCTTCTGATAATCGCAACACCAGTTACCTCATCATCATTGTCACCTTCAACAGCTTCTAAAGCATTACTTGCTCTGATGTAGGCAACACCTCCACCAGGAACAATGCCTTCTTCAACTGCCGCTCTTGTAGCAGCCAGGGCATCATCAACTCTGTCTTTCTTTTCTTTCATTTCAACCTCAGTGGCAGCACCTACATACAGTACGGCAACTCCACCAGACAACTTAGCCAATCTTTCCTGAAGCTTTTCTTTGTCGTAATCGGAGGTGGTAGTCTCAATTTGAGCTTTAATTTGATTCACTCTGGCAGTGATGTCATTCTTGTCGCCAGCACCATTTACTACCGTAGTGTTGTCTTTGTCAATTTCAATTTTCTCGGCTGTTCCCAACATGTCCAAAGTGGCATTCTCTAATTTGAAGCCTCTTTCTTCAGAAATTACAGTCCCGCCTGTCAAAATTGCAATGTCTTCCAACATGGCTTTTCTTCTATCTCCAAAACCTGGTGCTTTAACAGCGGCAATTTTCAGAGAACCTCTGATTTTGTTAACTACCAATGTAGCCAGTGCTTCACCATCTACATCTTCAGCAATGATTAATAGTGGCTTTCCAGACTGTGCAGCTGGTTCTAACACAGGAAGTAAATCCTTCATATTAGACACTTTCTTGTCGTAGATCAAGATCAATGGGTTTTCCAACTCAGTGATCATTTTATCAGCATTGGTTACAAAGTAAGGAGATAGGTAGCCTCTGTCGAACTGCATACCTTCTACAGTCTTCACTTCAGTTTCAGTTCCTTTAGCTTCTTCCACAGTGATCACACCATCGTTGCCCACCACTTTCATGGCTTCTGCAATCAACGAACCGATGGTTTCGTCGTTATTGGCAGAAATTGATGCTACTTGCTTGATCTTGTCATTGTCACTACCTACTTCTTCAGAGATATTTTTAAGCTCTGCAACCAACGCAGCCACAGCCTTGTCAATCCCTCTTTTCAAATCCATTGGGTTGGCACCTGCCGCTACGTTCTTAAGACCTGCATTGATAATTGCCTGAGCCAAAACAGTTGCGGTAGTAGTTCCGTCTCCGGCAATGTCTGCTGTTTTAGAAGCCACTTCTTTCACCATTTGAGCGCCCATGTTTTCAATTACATCTGCCAACTCAATTTCCTTTGCTACTGATACACCATCTTTTGTGATGTGCGGAGCTCCAAATTTTTTGTCAATAACCACGTTTCGCCCTTTTGGACCTAAGGTTACTTTTACTGCGTTTGCCAAAGCATCAACTCCTTTTTTGAGTTTGTCTCTAGCGTCTACGTCAAAATGAATTTCTTTTGCCATTTTTCTAAATTTTTGAATTATCCTACTATTCCGAAAATGTCAGAGTTGCGCATAATTAAATACGTATCTCCATCCAACTTAATTTCATTACCGGCGTACTGACCGTACAATACCGTGTCGTTTTCTTTTACAAACATGGGCTCATCTTTTTTCCCTGGCCCAACAGAAACTACAGTTCCTCTTTGTGGTTTCTCTTTTGCTGTGTCAGGAATGATGATTCCGCTTGCGGTTTTCTCCTCTGCTGGAGCTGGTTTCACCAAAACCCGATCTTCATTTGGTTTAAAGTTTACTGCCATTTTTATCGTTTTTAATTATTAGTTCGAATTTGAGTATGCTCATTGTCATAATCTGTGCCAATCGATAAATTGGCACTTTTAAAGACAATTTTTCCGTTTTTCGGAGGGCTTTAAAATAAAAATGTCAGTATGTGTGACATACTGACATTCTCTTAAATTTTATTTCGAGCTGAGTTCTAACCTTGCTGCTCCTGACCATCTTGTTGAGGTGCATCTGCTGGTTTATTCATGATACTGCTTACCATGCTCAAAACAACGATCGCAATCGCCAATCCCCAAGTAATTTTTTCAATACCATCCATCACTTGTTTTACACCACCAAATTGGTTCGCTGCACCAAATGTTGAAGATAAACCTCCACCTTTAGGGTTTTGCGCAAGAATCACAAATACCAGGCATACGCACAGAACGATGATTAAAATTGTAATAACTGAACTCATTTTAGTCTTTTTTAATTAATTCTTCCAAAAAATGAATTTGGCTTGCAAAGTAACCCTTTTTTTCTGGAATATTCAAACTCAATTTTTGATAAATCTCAATTGCCTTCTGATAGTTCTTTTGCTTAATGTAAATTCTGGCCAAAGTTTCTGTTACAATGTCATCCTTGTCAACTATTTTAAAGACTTTTTCGGAGACAGTTTTCTCTTTGTCAAACTTTGAGATTCTTGGTTTGTTTTGGATGAATCGGTCTATGATTTCAGTGGAGGACGGATGATTGTTTTCTACTTTATCCGGTTCAAGCCAGTCTAAGAAAGTGTTTGGTTGCGTTTTTGATTTGTTTTGCGAACTGGTGTTTTTGACTTCCTCTTGCTTTATCTGATCAGAATCCGTTTCCTGAATGCCGAATACTTTTTCGATTTGATATAAAGTGTGAGAGCCAGGTTTGATCAATTCGTCGAGAACTGCATCCGTCAGCTGGTCAACAGATGTTTCAGGATCGTCGGTGTGAGATGTTTCTAAAACATCCGTATTAACTTGTTCAATGGATGGTGTAGGTTCAATTTGTTGGGAGTTGTCGGCGGATTCAGTTGTGTCCGTTTCTTGAACAGGTGTCGGATTACTCCCTGCCGAGTCTGGTTTTAGATCTTCACTGGTTTCTGCTAACTCTTCAGCAGAATGTAGGTCCATTTTTTTGATATCCCGAAGGACTTCTTCAATGGTTTTTTCAGGAGCTACTTCAGGGCTGTTTTGAATAACTGGTTCTTCAACTGTTGATGCTTCAAGCGATTCTTCAATTCGCGCTTTGACCTGCTCTCGCAGTAAAACTTTGTACAAAAGGGATCGGTCCGGAACTAAAAGCGCCACTTCTTTCAAATACTCAGAAAATGACAGATCATTTGTGTCCTTAAGAATTTTTAATTTGAGCACTTTAATTGCTGGGAAGTGGGGGTGTTTTTGCTCTAAATCTTCAAGAAAAGGCAAATGTTCAGGCTTTACTAATGCCGGATTTTTAATGCATTCTATGAGTGTTTGTTGATTCACCAGCTTCCAAATGCACGATTAAAAATGTCTTGAGAAATTTGATCAAAGATTTCTTCCATGAGTTCGCTTTCAACTGAAGAAATGTCAATAGTACTCTGATAATTAGCGAAACGCGTAAATGACTGTGTGAAGTTAGTTTGGGGGTCAATTTTATTGACATAATTCACATCCACTCGAATGGTCAAACGGTTTTGAGCAGCCACATCATTGTTCTGAACACCTTCCGGTCTGATTTCGTAATAGGAGATATTGCCATCAATTAAGATGTCTGCTGAATCGGCGTTAACCAGTTCCAGTTTAGATTGAGCTAAAATCATGTCCTGAAATTGCTCGGTAAATATTTGTCCTGAAGCTGGCGGTGCTAGAGGAGCCTGTACTAGGAAAGGACTCACTTTTGCTGTATCACCTTTTACCTGCACATCACTAAATTTGTAGTTGATTTTACAAGAGCTCAATGCAATGATCATTAGCGATATGAGTGAGAGGCGAAACATGTATCCTTAACCCAAATTATTCAATGATATTGTGTTCTTTGATCTTGCGGTAAAGCGTGCGTTCACTAATGCCCAATTCCTGAGCAGCATATTTTCGTTTTCCCCTGTGTTTTTTGAGTGCTTTTTTGATCATCTCAATTTCTTTGTCCACCAATGAGAGAGATTCCTCAACTTCTTCGTGCTCATGAATGTGCTCAGCTCCTGCGGGAATAATGGCGTTAGGCTGATAAGGCTGAGAAGCTCCCGGATTTGGTGTAATGTTCGCTCCGGAAGAATTGAAATCTGGTTTACTATCTACTTCTACCTCATGGTGCAGTTTGTCAATGAGATCTGATCTGTCATAATTCAGGGAATCATCATTATTTTCGAGTAAATCCAGAATGATCTTTTTCATGTCTGTGATGTCCTTTTTCATATCGAACAAGACCTTGTAAAGAATTTCTCTTTCAGAAAAGTTTGGTCCTTCTTCCTTTTTAATCACTGCTGGCAAGTTGGAAGCTGTCACGTTTGGCAGATATTTACTTAAAGTAGCCGAATCAATTTCTCTGGATTCTTCAATGACGGCCATTTGTTCCGCAACATTTTTTAATTGTCGGATGTTTCCGGGCCAGTTATAGTTTTGAAGCATGACAATGGCATCTTCAGATAAACGCACAATGGGCATTTTATACTTGTCTGCAAAATCTGCCGAAAATTTTCTGAATAACAGATGAATGTCTTCACGTCTTTCGTTCAAAGGTGGCAGGTGAATAGGAACAGTGCTCAATCTGTAGTATAAATCTTCTCGAAACTTGCCCTTGGAGATGGCTGTTTGCATGTCCTCATTAGTGGCAGCAACAATTCTTACATCTGTTTTCTGAACCTTGGATGACCCTACGCGAATAAATTCTCCGGTTTCGAGAACTCTGAGCAATCTTACCTGGGTGGGAAGTGGCAATTCAGCTACTTCATCCAAAAAAATAGTCCCGCCATCGGCCACTTCAAAATAGCCTTTTCGACTGTCTGTAGCACCCGTAAACGCGCCTTTTTCGTGCCCAAATAACTCGGAGTCAATGGTCCCTTCCGGAATGGCGCCACAGTTCACAGCAATGTATTGACCGTGTTTTCTCGCACTGTTATGGTGAATGATTTGTGGCATGATTTCTTTCCCCACACCGCTTTGCCCCAAGATCAAAACTGAAATTTCTGTAGGAGCGACTTGCATGGCAACCTCAATGGCTCTGTTAAGTCCAACAGAGTTTCCTATTATGCCAAACCGCTGCTTTATTTGTTGAATATCCATACTTAGGCTCTTTTAGAAACGATTTCGGTCACTTCACCCAATAATGTTGCGGCTGTACAATCCGTGATTTTCACCATGACATAATCTCCTTTATTGAAATCTCCTTTCGGAAACACACACATTTTGTTTTGAGAGTTTCTGCCCTTCATTTGCTCGTCTGATTTTTTAGAGGTGCCTTCAACCAATACTTTGAATGTTTTTCCCAAATCCCTCTGATTGCTCTCGTGGCAATGTTGCATTTGAAGGTCAATGATTTCTCTAAGTCTTACCGACTTCACATCTTCAGGAATATCATCTTCATATTTTCGCTCTGCGAGAGTTTTTGGTCTTTCAGAGTACTTAAACATATATGCAAAGTCAAACTTCACCGTTTCCATCAAGCTAATGGTGTCATTGTGTTCGGCGTCTGTTTCACTGCAAAATCCAGTGATGACATCTGTACTAATTCCAACATCAGGAATGTGCTTGCGCATTGAGCTGATTCTATCCAGGTACCATTCTCTGGTATAGCCTCTGTTCATTTTTTTAAGGACTTCACTGTTCCCTGATTGAACTGGTAGATGAATGTAATTACAAATGTTGTCGTATCTGGCCATCACTTCAAATACCTCATCGGTCATGTCTTTTGGGTGGCTGGTTGAAAATCGAACGCGTAAATCCGGATGAACTTTGGCTACCATCTCCATCAATTGCGCAAAATTAACAGTGGGTTTGCTCTCGTCCTTAATTTCTCCTTTACTATTGATGTTCCAGCGATATGAATCTACATTTTGCCCAAGCAGAGTGACTTCACGGTAACCTTCCTGAAACAGGTATTTGGCCTCATGCACAATGGTCTGTGGATCACGGCTTCTTTCTCTGCCTCTGGTGAAAGGAACTACACAAAAAGAACACATGTTGTCACATCCACGAGTAATCGATATAAAAGAGGTTACGCCATTGCCATCTAATCTAACAGGTGTTATTTCCGCATAAGTTTCTTCTCTCGACAATAATACATTCACGGCTTTTTGTCCTGTTTCGGTTTCTTCCAGCAGTTGCGGAAGATCGCGGTAAGCATCCGGACCTACCACCAGGTCAACCAATTTTTCCTCCTCAAGCAAATTTTTCTTGAGTCGTTCTGCCATGCAACCCAAAATACCGATCTTAAGAGATGGATTCGTTTTTTTACTTTGATTGAACTGAGTCAGTCTTTTGCGGACACGTTGTTCAGCATTTTCACGAATGGAGCATGTATTAACCAGAATAACATCTGCCCCCTCAAAGTTTCTGGTCGTGGTGTAGCCATTTTCCATTAAGATACTTGCCACAATTTCACTGTCTGAGAAATTCATTTGGCAGCCATAACTTTCTAGAAACAGTTTTTTTCCTGTTTGATTTCCCGGCATATCCAAAGCTTCACCTTGTCTTGTCTCGTCTATGACCTTTACTTGTGTATCGTGCATAATGTGTGTAATGGGGTGCAAATTTACCTATTTTTTCATCATCTGACAAAATGACAGATTTAAAAGAAAATATTTTTTGCTGACTTTATATTATATATAATATAAGACGAAAAGTGGCTGAAGGATATTTGCATGGCTATTAAATAATTCATTTTATTTGCAAAAAATTAAACTCCAATCGTATGGCTAATAACCTAGTAATTGTGGAGTCTCCTGCCAAAGCAAAAACAATTGAAGGCTACCTTGGTAAAGACTTTGTTGTTAAATCGAGCTTTGGTCATGTGAGAGACCTGGCCAGTAAGAAATTGTCTGTCGACATTGAGAACAATTTCGAGCCGGTTTATGAAGTGTCTACTGATAAAAAATCTCTGGTTAAGGAGCTGAAGTCATTGTCTAAGAAAGCTGAAACGGTTTGGCTCGCGACGGATGAGGACCGTGAAGGAGAAGCCATTTCCTGGCATTTAAAGGAGGCGCTTGATTTGGACGAATCCAAGATTAAAAGAATTACATTCAACGAGATCACAAAACCAGCCATTCAAAAGGCGATTGAGAATCCGAGGGGAATTAATGTGCAGTTGGTGGACGCCCAGCAAGCAAGAAGGGTGCTGGATAGATTGGTGGGGTTTGAATTGTCCCCTGTCCTCTGGAAAAAGGTGAAACCATCTTTGTCCGCAGGAAGGGTGCAGTCTGTTGCTGTGAGACTTATTGTGGAGAGAGAGAAGGAGATTCAGGCCTTCAAAGCAACCTCTTCTTATAAGGTAGTTGCTATGATGACCCTTGAAAGTGGGGAAACACTTAAGGCTGAGTTACCAAAGAAATTTGAAAAGAAGGCAGATGCTGAGACTTTTTTGAATGATGTTTTACAGTCGTCGTTTAAAATTTCTTCTCTTGAGAAAAAGCCTGCAAAGAAGTCACCAGCCGCACCGTTTACGACCTCTACTTTGCAACAAGAAGCCAGTAGGAAATTGGGCTTCAGTGTGGCAAGAACCATGTCTGTTGCACAAAAGTTGTACGAATCTGGAAAGATTACTTACATGAGAACAGATTCTGTTAACCTGTCTGATACGGCACTAGAAGGTTGTAAGAATCAAATCATAAAAGATTACGGTCAGGATTACGCCAATCCCAAGAAATACATGACCAAGAATAAGAGTGCACAAGAGGCGCATGAGGCCATCCGACCAACTGATTTGGCCATTAAGAATGCAAGCGATGATGGGGCA